>CAMNHZ010000009.1 GCA_946540075.1 uncultured Bacillota bacterium | reverse complement strand
ATGATTATGATGAACAAGAATTGATAGAATATATAAAAGAAAAATATAATTAATTGATTATATTTTTTTAATATGCTTTTTAACCTGTGTTTAATAGTGTAGTAAAATATTGATTTTATGATACAATATTTATAATTTAGAGGTGATATAAATGTTAGAGAATAAACTAGGAATTACAAATGAAGTAGAACTTGCAAAAGAAGAAGAAAAACTAACAAAATTAAAGGCATTAGAATTATTTGATAGTAATAAAATTAATGAATTTGAGGTAGGTACAACTAATGGTTTAACGTATATCCATAAATATTTATTTTTTGACATCTATGATTTTGCAGGGAAAGTAAGAGATGTTAATTTAGCAAATGGTAATTTTAGATTCGCACCTGTAATTTATTTGAAAGAAGCTTTAAATAAAATAGATAATATGCCTCAGGATACATTTGATAATATAGTAAAAAAATATATTGAAATGAATATTGCTCATCCATTCAGAGAAGGTAATGGGAGAAGTACGAGAATATGGCTTGATATGATATTAAAAAAAGAATTAGGTAAAGTAGTTGATTGGAGTAAAATAAGCAAAGAAGAGTATCTATTAGCAATGGAAAGAAGTCCAATTAAAGATACTGAAATAAACTTATTACTTAAATCTGCGCTTACTGATAAAGTAAATGATAGAGAAGTATATATGAAAGGTATTGATACAAGTTATAAGTATGAAGAATATAATACTTACACAATGGCTTAATTAGATAAATAGTTCGTACTATTTTGAGATTACAATGTTTGGAATATTGAAGTAGAAAATATCTACTTTTTTATTATTTTAAAATTGTATGTATAACCAATATTAGTTTTAGGCATATAGTATTTATGAAGATATAGAAATTTTTATACATATAATTATTTTATTTAAATATAATTAAACTAAGTGATGTTTATTAGGCCGCTAATCGCATTAGCGTTTTATATAGATGAGACCAATTGGTCTCTTTTTTTACATTTTATAATAGCTAATTCCATATTTATTTTCTTTATGATCTAAGAATAAGTCATTTATTAATGGATTATAAGTAAGATATCCCATAATAGAAAATCCTATTATAATAAGAACTATACCGATTATTTCTTGATATTTAAAATCTAATTTTTGAAGTAAGAAGTAACTTATAATTTCAATAATTATAAATGTTATTATCATAACGCCAATTGATATAAACATGTTTTCTCCAAAACTATAATATAATGGTAAAAACATGATTAGATAGATTGGTATTGATAATAATGATATTAAAGAAAGATTGATAAAATAATTATTTTTTTCGAGTTTAATATTAAAAAAATATAAAATTAAGTATTCAATGATACCAAAAACTATACTTGTAGTGTATAATAGTTTCATGTGTTCCCAGATACTTTCATTTACTGGGAAGAAAATACTTGTAAATGTATTAGGTATCCATTTGTATAAATTATGGAATAAGAAAGCTAGGATAATCATTCCCAATACGCTTATTATTTTTACTTTTTTTAAGTTCATAAAATCACCTTTTTCAATTAATATTATGCTTAAAAACCCTAAAATTAAACATATTATATGAAATTATTGTAAAAAAATTGATTTTTTGCTTGAAAAAAAAGGAATTTGAAAACTTATGTTGTATATTATTAGTAGGGAGTAGATATTATGGCAATGATAAGTAAAGAAGAAATTAATAATATTAGAAATAGTGTTGATATTGTTGACATAGTATCAGGATATTTACCTCTTACTAGAAAGGGTAAAAACTATTTTGGTGTTTGTCCTTTTCATGATGATAATAATCCATCAATGAGTGTATCGCAAGAAAAGCAAATTTATACATGTTTTTCATGTGGTGCGACAGGAAATGTTTTTAAGTTTGTGATGGATTATGAAAATGTAACATTCCCTGAGGCTATAAAGATTGTTGCTTCTAAAGCGGGAATTGATACTAATATAAATATTAGTAAAAATAATGTAGTTTTAAAACATCAAAATTTATATGATATATATAATATTGCTTTCAAATTTTATCATAATAATATTAATACTAGTTCTGGGTCAGCTGCTAAAGCTTATTTGCAGAGTAGACAAATAAATGATGATATTATTAAAGAATTTGGAATTGGGCTTGCTACTACTGATCGTAGCTTATTAACTAAGTTATTGATTAATAAAAAATATAATTATAAAGAACTTTTAAATTCTGGGTTAGTTATTAATAGTTCTAATGGTTATAATGATATTTATTATAATCGTATTATGTTTCCTCTTTGGGATACAAAAGGAAATGTTGTAGGATTTAGTGGTCGTGTTTATCATGGTGAAGATAATTATAAGTATATTAATACAAAAGAAACACCAATATTTAAAAAAGGAGAACTTTTATATAATTATCATCGTGCTAAAGATGAGTGTAGAAGAACTAATGTTGTAATTATTATGGAAGGTTTCATGGATGTTATTAGGGCTTATACTATAGGGTATAAGAATGTAATTGCTACTATGGGAACTGCTATTACTAAAGAACATGCATTACTTATTAAGAAATTAGCTAAAGATGTTATATTATGCTTTGATGGTGATGCTGCTGGTGCTAAGGCTACTAATTCATGTATTGAAGAACTTGGAAAGGTAGGAGTAATTCCTCATATAGTTAGATTAGAAGAAAATTTAGATCCTGATGAATATATCTTAAAATACGGACAAGCTAGGTTTAAAACTAAGATAGATAATCCTATTAGTGTTATGGATTTTAAGATGCAGGAAATGAAAAAAGATAAGAATTTTGCTAGTAATGAAGATTTATCTAAGTATGTAAATGATGTATTGAAAGAATTAGTTAATATTAATGATGACATTCTTAAAGAGTTGACACTAAAAAAAATAAGTGATGAATCTAATTTAAATATTGACTTTTTAAGAGAAAAGCTTGATAATATGACTGAAAAAAAGGAAGTGTTACCAAGTAATGTAATTATTGCTAAGCCAAGAAAAAAGATTAATATGAATAAGTATGTGGTTGCAGAACGTAATTTGCTTTATTATATGCTTAAAGATCCTAAGGTTATTAAGATGTATAATAAGAAAATTACATATATGCCTACTGAAAAATATCGTTTACTTGGTAGAGAGATAAGTTATTTTTATAAAGTTAATGGTTATATAAATGTTGCTGATCTTATTTCTGAGATAGCTAATAATGATGAACTTATGGAAGCTATTTCAGATGTTTCTATGATTAGTTTAAAAGATGATTATACTATAGATGAGATAGATGATTATATTAGGGCTATAAGAGAATATAATGTAAATTATGAACGAGAAAGACTAACTAAAAAAATAAAGGATTCTAATGATCCAATAGAGAAGGTACAATTAGCTCAAAAAATAGTTGAATTAAAAATTAGGGAGGACAAATATGAACGAGATTAAAACATTTGAAGAAAGAAAACAAGATTTAATAAAATTAGGAAAGAAAAATGGGTATGTTACATATGAACAACTTGCTGATTCATTAAAAGGTTTAGAATTAGATGCTGATAGTTTGGATGAACTATATAATGCTTTTAGTGAAAATAGCATTAATGTAGTAAGCGCTGAAGATGTAGCAGATGGTACTGCTAGTGCTGGTGGAGATAAAATTGAAAAATTATTACTTGATGATGATACTTTAACTAAGGATTTAACAATTAACGATCCTGTTAGGATGTATTTAAAAGAAATAGGACAAATTAAGTTACTTTCAATGGAAGAGGAGTTAGAACTTGCTGATCGTATTAATGCAGGTGATGAAGAGGCTAAGCATATTTTAGCAGAAGCTAACTTACGTTTAGTTGTAAGTATTGCTAAAAGATATATTGGTCGTGGTATGTTATTTTTAGATTTAATACAAGAAGGTAATATTGGATTAATGAAAGCTGTTGATAAATTTGATGTTACTAAGGGATATAAGTTTTCTACTTATGCAACATGGTGGATAAGACAAGCTATTACTCGTGCTATCGCAGATCAAGCTCGTACTATTCGTGTTCCTGTTCATATGGTTGAAACTATTAATAAATTAGTACGTATTCAACGTCAACTTACTTTGGAATTGAATCGTGAACCAAGTGAAGAAGAATTAGCTAAAAAAATGGGAATGTCAGTTGATAAGATTAGAGATATTAATAAAATTAGTCAGGATCCTATTTCACTTGAAACACCTATTGGAGAAGAAGAGGATTCACACTTAGGTGATTTCGTTCCAGATGAAAGAAATATGAGTCCTGAAGAATATGCTACTAATGAAATGTTAAAAGATGAAATATCTGAATTATTATTAACTTTAACAGAACGTGAAGAAAAAGTAATTCGTCTACGTTTTGGACTTGAAGATGGAAAATCTAGAACACTAGAAGAAGTTGGACAATTATTTGGTGTAACTCGTGAACGTATTCGTCAAATAGAAGCTAAAGCACTTAGAAAACTACGTCATCCATCTCGTTCTCGTAAGTTAAAAGATTATATGGGTGACTAATGATACTTTCTAAAAGATTAATGGCAATTATCGATTTCTTAAAGTACAAAAGTAGTGTTATTGATGTTGGTTGTCATCATGGATTAGTTGATATATATTTAAAAATAAATTATCCTAAGATAAAATTATTAGCTACTGATAATAAAAAAGGATCTTTAGATTGTGCTATTAAGAATTTTAAACAATATGATGTTAATATTAAGACTAAGTTAACTAATGGACTTGATGATATTAGTATAAATAAAGAAGACACTATATTAATATCAGGAATGGGAACTTATACTATATTAAAAATACTTAATAATAAATATGATAATATTAATGATATAGTTATTCAAAGTAATAATGAAATATATTTACTTAGAAAAGAAATTATTAATCATAATTTTTATATTGATGACGAGAAAGTTGTTTATGATAAAGGAAAGTATTATGTTATTATTAATTTTAAAAAAGGTACAAAAGAATATACCTATGAAGATTTAGTATTAGGTCCTCTAATTAGACATTATAATGATAATATAACTAGTGATTACTTTAATTCTATCTTAGAGAATTACAAATTAAGATTAGAAAAAATACCACTAACAGAAGAAGATCGAAGAAATAAACTTATAAAAATTATTGATATTATTAAAAATAGAACTTCAAATTAGATTGAAGTTCTATTTTATTGAAAAAAAGTAGGTGTATTATTAGTTTTAATACTATGATTCATAATATTATTGTTATTTTTGTTAATGCTAGTATCAGGAGTTGTTATAGAATTATCATCTTTTTTAAATTCGTTCATTACTCTAAACATAGTTCTTGCATTTTTAATAATTGGACCAGTTTGTTTTACAAGGGGAATTGCTTGATTTACGATGCCTAATGTTCTTTGAGTGTTATCTAATATAGTTGTCCAACTTGTACCTTTTCTAAGTCTTCCTAGAAAACCTCTAATCAGACCTTTGGGACTAGTAGTTTGGGGGTAGGGAATATAGTTCATATAAGGATTATAAAAATTCATTGTGATACTCCTTCCTATATTATTATATGATATGTAAAAAAAAAGTTTTATTATTTACTAAATTGTGTTATAATTATTTAGTAGAAGAGTAGAAGAAATTGGTAGGTGTTATATGTGAAGAAACCTATAATTTTAAGACCGTTTATTTACGTTTATAAGGGATTGGCTGTAATTATCACATTCTTATTAACTATTTTTCAGTATGCATCTATAGGAAGTTATTTACTTATAAGTAGTATTATTGAAATAATAGTAAAGTTTATAATCGGATTATTTAAACTAATAGTAGTATTTTTAGAATACTTAGTAAAGGGTATTGCCTTTGTTTTCATTTTATTATGTAAATTTATTATATTATTATTTAAGGGAATATTTACAGTTGTTGTCGGAATACTTTTATTTATAAAAGGATTTATAAAGAATCTCCGTTTAGGAGTGAAGGCTACTTCTATATTCTTATTAAATAGTATTATAAGTTTAATAAAATATACTATATCATTATTTAATTATGTAGGAATAGGAATGTTAACTATTATTAATGGGACAGTATACTTTATTAAGCATTTATCCATATATTCTAGAATTGGAACAGTATCATTATTTGTTTTCTTACAATTAGTTTTTGAAAGATTTATAGATACTATTTATTCTGTTAATGTAAAAAAAAGAATGATATGGAAAAGATTCTTAGAGTATCGAGCTAAGCAAAAGAAATTAAGACTAGAAAAAAGAATTAGAGCTAATGCAATAAAGAATCGTAAGAAAGTTAAAGCATTAGCTGAACGAGAAAAAGCAAGAGAAGAAAGAATAAGAAGAAAACTTGATAATAAAAAAGCATATGTAAATAAATCGGTTAAAGTTGATACTAAGAAAAAAACTTTTGGTGATTTAATAAATGATGCGTTATTATCTTTAGCTAAAATAAGAGATAGTTTTAAAAAGAGTATTAGTTTTAACTTTGAGAAACAACGTGAAAAGAAATTAAAAATTGAAAAAGATTCATTAATGATGAATCTTATGAATGAAGAAGAACAAAAAGATAAGAAAAAGGTTAAGATACTATATGAATATGTAGCTAAAGATCAGAATGGAAAAACTGTTAAAGGTTATTTTGAAGCATATTCAAAGATGGAAGTACGTTCATTCTTAATTAATGAAGGTATGGAAGTTTATTCTATTCGTACTAATTGGTGGATTTCATTAATGCACCGTGATACGGCAAGTGGTAATGTTAAAGTTAAAACAAAAGATTTAATATTCTTCTTAACTCAATTGTCTACATATATTAAAGCTGGTATTCCACTAGCTGAAGCACTTGAAATATTATCTAGACAATTTAAAAATAAACATTATCAGAGAATTTTTAAATCATTAGTTTATGATTTGAATCTTGGACTTAACTTAAGTGAAGCAATGGAAAAACAAGGGATTGCATTCCCACGTCTTTTAATTAATATGGTTAAAGCTAGTGAGATGACAGGATCATTACCTGAAGTTCTTGATGATCAGGCTAATTATTTTACTGAAACAGAAGAAACTAGAAAACAGATGGTTACTGCATTAATGTATCCATTAATAGTTGCAGTAATTGCAATTGGAGTAACAGTATTTATAATGTTATTCGTTGTACCTAAGTTTGTTGAAATATTTGAAAGTATGGATGCTTCAAGTATACCATGGATTACAGTTGCAATAATGTCACTTAGTGATTTCTTAAAACACAATATTATATATATTATAATAGGTTTCATAATAATTGTTGTTGTATTTAGATATTTATATAAGAACGTTAGATTATTTAGAAGACGTGTACAAATTATATTAATGCATATGCCAGTATTTAAAAACGTAATTATATATAATGAGGTTACTATATTTACTAAGACATTTGCATCATTAATGCAACATAATGTATTTATTACCGATACAATGCAGATATTAAGAAAAATATCAGGTAATGAAATTTATAAAGAATTAATTGATCAAACTATTGTTAATTTATCAACTGGTGAGAAAATATCAAAAGCATATCAAGGTCATTGGGCATTCCCACTTCCTGCTTATGAAATGTTAGTTACAGGAGAAAGAACAGGGGAGTTACCTGAAATGATGGCTAAAGTATCTGAATACTATCAAGGTTTGCACCGTGATGCTGTTGCTAGAATTAAAGTATTTATTGAACCAATCTTGATTATATTACTTACTGGAGTAACAGGTGTTATCGTCTTATCAATTGTTATTCCAATGTTTAGTATGTACAATTCAATTCAATAGTAGGAGGTAAGTTATGTTTTTATATTATACTATTGTCGCATTTATATTTGGAACTATTCTAGGATCTTTTTACAATGTAGTAGGGTATAGATTACCAAAAGGAGAATCACTAATTTCTCCTTCTTCTCATTGTACTAATTGTAATCATAAACTAGGTCCACTAGAATTAATTCCTATATTTTCTTTCCTATTTTTAGGAGGAAAATGTAAAAAATGTGGTCAAAAAATATCTTGGTTTTATCCTATTTTTGAATTTAGTACAGGAGTTTTATTTGCTTTATCATATATTGTATTTGGTCCAACTATAGATTTCTTTATCGCAATTACATTTGTTTCAACTTTATTAGTAGTTGTATTAAGTGATTATAAATATATGATTATACCTGATGAAGTTGTTATTTTTTCAAGTATTGTATTATTAATAGAAATATTTATTAAATCAGGCTTGAAAGGTGTAGGATATTCATTACTTAGTGGATTTATTTCAGCATTTGTAATGTTCATGTTAAAGGTATTAGGAGATCATCTATTTAAAAAAGAATCAATGGGTGGAGGAGACATAAAACTTTTATTTATATTTGGATTAGTAATTAATTATCCAATGGCAATTCTATCTATATTCTTAGGATCATTTATAGGTTTACCAATTTCAATATATATATTATATAAAGAAAAGACTAATATAATTCCATTTGGACCATTCTTAAGTGTAGCCGCACTTATAATATATTTTACAAATATAGATTTAAAATGGATTTTAGATGTATTGACATTTTAGAAGTATAATCATACTTCTTTTTTTTATTAATTAATAAAAAAAGCAATTTTACATTGCTTTTTCTTTGTACTCTTCATCAGGTATATTAGATATTTCGGTATTCCTTATTTGTTGTTTTAAATCAACATTTTTTTCTACAGTCTTATCATCACTTAATTCAATTATTTTAATTATTTCTTCAAATGTTGTTTTGTTTTCTAATACTTTTTCAAGACCATCTTGTAACATTGTTGTAACGTCGGCTTTATATACTAATTCTCTTAATTCTTCTTTACGAATACCACTACTTATAGCGTCTCTTATGTCTTGATTTATGATTAAAACTTCATGAATTGCTATACGTCCACGATAACCATCAACACATTCTTCACAACCAACTGCTTCAGGTAATTCGTCAATATCTTTATTAAGAACTGCTTTAAATAATTCTTTTTCGTAATCATTTGTTTTACGCATTTTATGACAATGAGGACATAAAGCACGCGCTAATTTTTGAGAAACGATACCAGTTAATGAACTTGCTAGTAAGTATCTTTCAACATCCATATCAAGTAAACGTTCAATAGTTGTTAATGAGTCATTAGTATGTAGTGTTGATAATACTAAGTGACCAGTGATAGATGCACGAACGGCGATTTTAGCTGTTTCTGAGTCACGAATTTCCCCAATCATTATGATGTTAGGGTCTTGACGTAAGATTGCACGTAAAGCACTCGCAAATGTTAAACCGATTTCACTGTTAGTTTGAACTTGATTGATTCCTTCGATACTCATTTCTATTGGGTCTTCAACTGTAATTATATTAGTTTGTTCTTTGTTTAATCTTTGTAAGATTGAATATACAGTAGTAGACTTACCACTACCAGTAGCACCAGTAACAAGAATAATACCATTAGGAACACTTATCATATGAACAATTTTCTTATAATTTTGCTCACTAAATCCTAAAGTTTCTATACCATTAAGACTTCTTGAATAGTCTAAGATACGAATAACGACTTTTTCACCTTCAAGAAGAGGAAGAACAGACACACGTAAATCAAGGCCAAGACCATGTAGATTAGTTTTAATCGCACCATCTTGAGGTAATCTTGATTCTGTTATATTCATTCCGGCTAAAATTTTAATACGAGTTACAAGATTCTTTTCAATTGTTTTAGGAATTTCAGCATAATCAATTAAATCTCCATCGATACGAATCCTTATTTTCATTTTATTTTCCATAGGATCTAAATGAATATCTGATGCACCTCTTTTAGCAGTATCTTCAAGTAAATCATTAACAATTTCGACTACAGGGGTCTTGTCAAATTCATATTTTTTGAGCATCGTGTACATCTCCTTTTTATTTCTTTTATTCTTTTACTAGTATTTAATACAAAAATATTATATAATATATTTAGAATAAATACAAGATTGAAGGTGCTAGTTTATGAAAAAAAAGAATAATAAGGGGTTTTTACTTGTAGAAACATTAATTGTATCAACCTTTATTACTTCTACTATGATTTTCTTATTTATACAGTTTAGAAGAGTTAATAGTACTTTTAATAGAACATTTTCTTATAATACTGTAAAAAGTTTATATGCATTATCAAATATGAATCAGTTTATAATGGATAATGATTATGATGTGATTATGTCAAGGATGGCATCAGATGAAAATGTATCTAAATTACCATATGCTATTTTGCTTGATGATGATGGTTTATGTTCAGAAGTATATATAACTAATACTGATTATTGTAATAAACTAGTTCAAATTCTTGGTATTGAAGAATTATATATAACTTCAGAAGATTTGTCATTAAATAATTTTCTTAATAATTTAGATAATTATGGTGATTTTGATGTTGAAACAAAAAAATTTATTAGATATATAAAATATGATGAAGCTACAACAACGGATGAAATGGTAAAAATGAGAACGATAGCTAAATTTAAAGATGGTAGTTATGCTACATTAAAACTATATCGTAGAGATTAATATTAGGGTGATAAAATGAAGAAAAATGGGTTTACAGTTGTGGAATTAGTTGTTTCATTCGCACTAACTATGATTATTGTTATTATGCTACTACAGGTAGTTACAACAGTAAAGAATTTATATATTAGTGCAGGAATAAAAACAGAGATGCTTAATAAACAAGCACTTATTAATAGAGCAATAAATCAAGAATTTTCTACTAAGACAATTAATAGTGCATTAAGATGTGGTAAAGGTTGTGTTACATTTGTTTATGAAGATATGACATCTTCTAAGTTAGTTGTTGATAAAACAAATAATACAATTGCTTTTAATAATTATTCAACAAAATTAGTTAGTGGTAGTAAGTTTGGAGAGATCAATATATCTACTGAAACTTTACTTGGAATAGATATTAATAAGAATAATTCAATATTGATATTAGATATTCCAATAGTACATCAATTACTTCCTGATGATAATTATGGTGTTAATATAGTGTATCAGTATGATTCAAGAACTACAGCTATTGGTAATATATTACTTGATGATAATGATGAAACTAACTCATATGGCTCTATTTTACTTAAGGGAGCAGATAATATGATTTGGATGGCTGGAGTTGCATACGAAGAACCAGGTTGGTATACAGTTACTAGTGATGGAAAAACTATTGTATCTAATAATCCGGCTGTAACAGTATCAGGTAATATTGATGTTAATCAACTTGGACTTCAAACAATTACTTATACATGGAATGTAAATGGTAAATCAATAGTTAAAAAAAGAAATATATATGTAACTAATACATCACTTACATATGATTATACAGGAGATTATCAAGTATTTACTGCTAATGTTTCTGGAACATATAAAGTAGAGTTATGGGGAGCTCAAGGTGGAGGAACTAAAGGTGGTAAAGGTGCATATGTAAGTGGTAATCTTGAATTACAAGAAAATGAAGAACTTTATGTATATGTTGGAGAGAATCCTACATATGTAAATGGTAGTTGTTATCAAACAAATCCTAATAACTCTTTTAATGGTTCTACAAGAGGTAGTTGTGCTGGAGCCGGAGGAGCTACCGATATTAGATTAAAACGAACAACTAATTGGTATGATAGTGCTTCTTTGGCTTCTCGTATTATGGTTGCTGGAGCTGGAGGAGGAGCTTATTATACTGAACAAGGAAGCGGTGGTTACGGCGGAGAACTTGTCGGAGGAGATGGAACAGGCACTAACAATGCTAATAATACTTATTATGCTGGGAAAGGTGCTACACAAACTCAGTATAGTTTAGGTGTACCCGCACCTGGAACTTCTTTGGCAGGGGCAGGATATTATGCTGGAGAATCAGGTAATGGCGGAAATGCTGGAGGAGGTTCTTCTTATATTTCCGGTCATACTGGATGTGTAGCTATTAAATCTGAGACAGATGTTAATCCAAAAGCAGGATGTTCCAATGGTACAAGTAATCAGGCTTGTTCATATCACTATTCAGGAAAGAAATTCACGAATACGAAAATGATTGCAGGTAATAAAAGTATGCCAACTCATAATGGAAAATCTAATATGGTTGGTAATAGTGGTAATGGTTATGCTAAAATCACTCTTATAAGTCAACAAGATGCAACAACTATAAATATTTAACTAAATTATAAAACTATATAAGATTATA
Organism: uncultured Bacillota bacterium; assembly: GCA_946540075.1. Lineage (GTDB taxonomy): Bacteria > Bacillota_I > Bacilli_A > RF39 > UBA660 > CAMNHZ01. The sequence goes on along the minus strand of CAMNHZ010000009.1, from coordinate 11,100 downwards.
GTTAATAAAAATGAAATAATCATATGAAAGATTCTAGATAGAAAGTATGGTAAGTAGGCTATGTTAGTTTCACTTATGATACTTTTTATTTGCATATGGACACTAAATCCACCAAAAGATATAATCATACAAGAAATCGCACATTTAAGTCTTAAACTTATTTTTAATAGGCTTATATACTTTAAACCTTGGGTCATTTCTAATAATCCACTAACTAGTGTATTTGTTATAGGTGAAAAACTAAAAGTATCGTTAATTATAGTTGATAGTATTAAGAATAATGAAATAGTTCCAAGTACTAGTAGTAAAGTATTGATACTATCTGTTATAGCTTTAGATATTATAGAACCTAAACTATCTTTATTATTTATACGTTTATTATTCATTTTAATAATCGCATTTTTAATACTAATTCTATTAGTATTAGAAAATGATGGGTGATAGTTTCTAACTAGTATTCCAATAATTATATTACCTAAATAATGACTAAGAATAATAAGTAGACCAACTCTTTTATTATGAAGAAATGTAATACCAATAGTTCCTATTATAAATAAGGGATTAGAAAAGTGTGTAAACATTAATAACTTAGTAGCTTCTTCATTAGACAATGTTTTATTTAATACTAATTCTTTAATATATTTAGCAGAACTAGGAAAACCTGATAACATACTCATAATAAATACAAAAGCTGCTTCACCTTTAATTTTAAATAATTTTTGCATAATAGGTTTAAATAATTCACCAACAAATTCTACAAATCCATAATGGATAAGTAAATTTGATATAACAAAAAAAGGAAAAAGAGATGGAAAAATATTGTTTTTCCATATATCAAATGAGAAGATGACACTATTCATTACCTTAGTAGAATTAATTAGAATCTCTATACATAAAAATAAAAGTATTGTCATTATTAAGATACTTGAGATAATTTTTTTCATAAATTCCTACCTTTGTGATAAAATTAATTAGAAAGGATATGTTTATATGTTTAATAAATTGTATGATGAAATTAAAAGAATTATAAGTGCATCTAAAGTATTTGTTATTATAATCATTTTATTAACAATACTATTAAATATTAAATTACCATATTATATTGAATCATCTGGTAAGATGATTGATTTAAAAACAAGAATTGATGTTAAAGATTCATATAATAGTAAAGGTTCATTTAATATGACTTATGTTGCCCAAAGACCAGGAACAGTACTAAATTTAATTATAGCTAAGTTTAATAAAGATTGGGATGCTATAAAAAAGAAGGATGTAATATATGATAATGAAACAATCAAAGATGAGAATATACGAGGTTCTATTTTATTAAAACAAAGTAATAATGATGCTTTAACTGTCGCACTTTCTAAAGCGCATATTCCATATACTGAAAATAATTTAAAAATATATATTATATATTTAGATAAAAAATCTAACACTGATCTTAAAGTTGGAGATGAAATTATTGAAGTTGATGGTATTGAAATTAAAAATCATAAGATGATTATTGAACATATAAGATCATTATCTAAAGATACGATAGTTAAATTTAAAATAAAACGTAATAATAAAATAAAGGTAGCAGAAGCTAAAACTTTTGATTATGATGGTAATACTTTAATTGGAGCTATGTTAGGAACTATAAAAGATGTAAAGACAAATCAACAAGTTAAATTTAACTTTAAAAGTAATGAATATGGTCCATCTGCAGGGTTTATGACAACACTACAAATATATAATAGTTTAGTAAAAAAAGATTTGACTAACGGCTTAAAAATTGCCGGTACAGGAACAATTGATTCAGATGGAAATGTTGGAAATATAGATGGTGTTAAGTATAAATTAAAAGGTGCGATTAATAGTAAAGCTGATATTTTCTTTGTTCCAGCAGGTGATAATTATAAAGAAGCTAAAAAGATCGTAGAAAAAAATAACTATAAAATTAAATTGGTATCAATAAAAACATTTGATCAAGCTATAAATTATTTAACTGATTATTCTAAATAATCAGTTTTTTAATATTATTATATAGAAAGAAGGTATTTATGGAAAAACAAGAATATTTAGATAGAATAAAAGAAATAGATGATTTGACATCATTAATAGGTACATATGGTAGTAAAGGTTTTAGTGAAGAAGAATTATTAAAAGTGATTGAAAGTTGTAAGAATATTAATGATGCTTTTAGTTTTACTTTAAGTGGTGTATTAGTTATAAATAATGGTATATTTCTTTATAGTTTGTTAGAGGGATTAAGTAGTAATAATTTAAATCAAATTAAGATAATTATTCCAATTATCATAGTTAATTCATTTATAAATGGGAATATATTTAATAAGTATTTAGAAGTTAGAAAAGATTTAAAAGGAGATTATAAAAGAATTAGAAGGTTCTGTAATACAAAAGTAAAGAATTTTAAGTATGATATTGAACTGTTAAATTCTTACGATGAGGAATTAAGATATTTAAAATTAAAATTAAATGATGAAAAAACAAAGAACTTGGTTAAGAAATAAAACTATAGTATAATTAAATTAGTGGGTGATAATATGAAAAGTGATATTGAAATCGCAAATTCTATTTCTATGGAGAAGATTAAATCAATTGCTGATAAGCTTAATATAAGTGATGAATACTTATATAATTATGGCAATTATATAGCTAAAATTGATAATGAAATAATGAATGATTTAAAGAGAAAAGAAAATGGTAAACTAATATTAGTTACTAGTACTAATCCAACACCAATGGGTGAAGGTAAGACTACTATGGCAATCGGATTAGATGATGCTTTATGTAAATTAGGGTATAAAAGTTTAGTGACATTAAGAGAACCATCTTTAGGACCTGTATTTGGTATTAAAGGTGGAGCTGCTGGTGGAGGATATGCTCAAGTAGTACCAATGCAAGATATTAATCTTCATTTTACAGGAGATATTCATGCGATTACTGCATGTAATAATTTGATGTGTGCTGGTATAGATAACCATATTATGCAGGGTAATACATTAAATATAGATCCAAATAGTATTCTAGTTAAAAGATGTATGGATATAAATGATCGAGCTTTAAGACAAATAGAAATTGGTATTGGTAAGAATAATGGTATTGAAAGAAAAGATGGGTTTGTTATTACTGTCGCAACTGAAATAATGGCTATCTTATGTTTATCAAAGGATTTGATGGATTTAAAACAAAGATTAGGAAGAATATTAGTTGCTAAAGATAAAGATGGTAAATATATAACTGTTCATGATTTATCATTAGAAGGGGCAATGACTATATTACTTAAAGATGCAATAAAACCTAATTTAGTTCAAACACTAGAGAATAATCCAGCTATTATTCATGGAGGTCCATTTGCTAATATTGCTCATGGATGTAATTCTTTAATCGCAACTAAGATGGCATTAAAATTAGCTTCTTATGTTGTAACTGAAGCAGGATTTGGTTCAGACTTAGGTGCTTTAAAATTTATGGATATTAAATCTAGAATAGGTGATTTAAATCCTGATGTAGTAATAATAAATACTACATTAAGAAGTTTAAAATATAATGGATTATGTCCAAAAGAAGAGGTAGCTAGTAAGAATATTGAGTATCTTGAAAAAGGAATCGATAATTTATTAGTTCATATTGAAAATATGAAAAAATTTACTTCAAATATAATAGTTTGTTTAAATAAATTTGAAAATGATTCTGAAGAAGAAATTAATTATGTTAATAAATTTTGTACTAACTTAAATGTAGAGTTTAGTACATCAACTGCTCATAGGAATGGTAGTGAAGGTAGTATTGATCTTGCTAAAAAAGTAGTAGAGATGGCAAATAATTATTGTAAATTAAATTATTTGTATAAATTAGAAGATAGTATTAAAGATAAGATTGAAATATTATCTAAAGAAATATTTCATGGGGCAGTAGAATACAGTGATGAAGCATTAAAACAAATTGATGAAGCTACTAAATTAGGTTATGATAATTTACCAATATGTATTGCTAAAACACAGTATTCAATCACAGATGATGCTAAAAAATTAGGATATCCTAAAGATAATATAGTTCATGTAAGAAGTATTAAAGTTCAAAAAGGTGCTGGTTTTATAGTGATATACATGGGTAATATTATGACAATGCCAGGATTATCTAAAACACCTAGTTATATGAATATGGATATTGATGAACATGGAGTAATTACAGGATTATTTTAATTAATAACTAAAAAACGACACTTTATTAGTGTCTTTTTATTTATACTTATAATTGGTGATCATATGAAGATATATCTAGATATAGTGTTTATTTTAAATTTCTTATTAGATTTTATCTTACTTATGGGAGTTGCTTATATATTAAGAAGAAATGTTAGTATAAGAAGAATAGTTCTTGGTAGTATTTTTGGTAGTATGAGTTTAATTGTATTATTCTTTGGTATATCTGATCAATTATTATTTGTAATTAAAATAATTATAAGTATTATTATGGTTTTAATAACTTTTAATTATCGTGATATAAGATATACATTTAAAAATATTATTTATTTATATATATTAAGTATTATGTTAGGAGGTAGTTTGTACTTACTTAATATTCAGTTTTCTTATAAACATATAGGTTTTATATTCTATAATAGGGGACCTTTAGTAAGTTATTCATTTATATTGATAACTGGTAGTTTTATTTATTATTTATATATAAAGCAGTTAAAAAAATTAAAATTAGATTATTCTAACTATCAAGAAGTAATAATTATATTTAATGATAATATAATAAATTGTACTGGTTATGTTGATAGTGGTAATAATCTAAGAGATCCTACAACTAGTTATCTAGTAATATTAATTGATAAAAATAAAATTAAGTTTGATGTTAACAATACTAAAGTATTACTAGTTCCATTTAATACTGCATCAGGAAGTGGCGTTTTAAAGTGTATTAAACCTACCAAGATATTTATAAATAATAAGTTAGTTAAAGATAATTATTTGGTTGGTATATTAGAACATGATATTGGTATTGATGGAGTAGATGTACTTTTGAATAATAATATAATGGAGGATATATATGATTAAAAAAATATTAGAAATAATTAAAAAGTATTTTTATCGTAATAATGTTTTTTATATTGGAAGTAGTGATAAACTACCTGAACCATTATCTAAAGAAGAAGAAATCTATTATGTTCAAAAGATGATGGATGGAGATAATAGTGCGGCTAGTAAACTTATTGAACATAATCTTAGATTGGTTGTATTTTTAGCTAAGAAATATGAAAATACTAATGTATCTTTAGAAGATTTAGTTAGTATAGGTAATATTGGATTAATAAAAGGAGTAAAAACATATAAGTTAGATAAAAATATAAAACTTGCTACATATGCATCACGTTGTATTGATAATGAGATATTAATGTTTTTAAGAAAGAATAAACGAAGAAAAACAGAAATAAGTTTTGAGGATAGTTTAAGTTATGATTCAGAAGGTAATGAACTACACTTAGAAGATATTTTAGGTACTGATGAAGATATAGTAACTAAAGGGTTAGAAAAAGAAACAGAAAAGAATCTTTTATATAATGAGATTGCAAAGTTAAAAGGAAGAGATAAAGAAATTATGATTTTAAGATATGGTTTATATGGTAATAAAGAACTAACTCAGAAAGATGTAGCTAGGAAGTTAAATATAAGTCAATCATATATTTCTAGAATTGAGAAGAAGATAATTAAGAAACTAAAAAGTAGTATAAAAGTATAAGAAATTATTAAAGTGATTTCTTTTTTTCTTTACCACAATTTCCCATATTTATTTCAAAATATACCCATAAATTTAATGTATGATGAACATAGGAGGTGATAGAAACTAAGAAAAAACTATAAAAACTATGAGAAAATACTACAATAAATAATACACGATATATATATTATAAAAGAGGTGATAACCTAGTAAAGTTAAAAAAATAGTGTTATACTAATTAATGAGGTGTAATAATGTATAAGATCTGTTTAGTAGAAGATGAAAAAGATTTAAATAACTTAATAAAATCCTATTTAGAACATGCAAACTATGAAGTGGTTAACTTCTTTAATGGACAAGATGCACTTGATTATATAGGTAATAAAGTTGATTTATGGATACTTGATATAATGCTTGGCGATAATGTCAGTGGCTATGATATTATTAATAAAATAAGGGAGAAAGAACCAAATGTTCCAGTTATATTTACATCAGCTCGTGATCAAGATTTGGATAAAATAATTGGTTTAGAACTTGGAAGTGATGACTATATTACTAAGCCATATTCTCCAAAAGAACTTGTTTTAAGAGTAAATAATATTATTAAGAGAGTATATAATAAATTGACTGATAAGATAAGTTATGAAGGATATACTATTGATATTGATAAAAGAATTGTTAAAGATGGGGATACTGAGATAAAACTTACAACTTTAGAATTTGATTTGCTATTATTATTTGTTCAAAATAAAAATAAATCATTCAGTCGTGACGATATTTTAAAAAGCGTTTGGGGTGATGATTATTTTGGAAGTGACAGGGTAGTAGATGATTTAGTTAGAAGATTACGTAAGAAAATTAAACGTATTAATATTAATACATTATATGGATATGGGTATAGGCTTATATAATGATAATGAATAAAAATCTTCGTACTCAATTACTTACAATCCTTGTTGGCATTTTTACTATTCTATTTATAACTCTTACTATTTTACTTCCTAGTGTTTTAGTCCCAGTATATGAAAAAACAATTTATCAATATTTAAAACTACCATTAACACTTGTAGATAATGATACTGGTAGTATTAAGACTAGTAGGATTGCATATTTATATGTTACTAGTGATGATGTTGTAATTACATCTTCTAATATGTCAGAAACAATAGGTTTATCGACAAAGCAGGTTTTAGGTTACATCGATAAAGATTATGGTAAATTTAAACATGATGGTCGAGTATACTACTATAATACGTCCTATGATAACTCAGTAAAAAAAATATCTATCACAGATGATTCGTATATTAGACAAATAAAAAGCGATATAATGAATACTATTTTTCCAATTCTCTTACTAACACTTTTATTAATAAGTATCATAATTTTCTGGTGGTCAGATAGATTAGTGAGAAAAATAGGACATTTAAAAACAAAGATTATAAATATGGATAATGATAATTATAAAGATAATTATGTTTTCCATACTAATGATGAACTTAAGGTTGTATCTGATGCTATAGATAATATGAAAATAGCTTTAAAACAACAAGAAGAGTATAAGAATCAAATGTATCAAAACATATCTCATGATTTCAAAACTCCTCTTACAGTTATTGAATCTTACATTGAAGCAATTGATGATGGAATCGAAACTCCTGAAGATAGTTTAAAAATCATCAAAGAACAAACAAAAAAACTAGAATTAAAAGTACACTCCTTACTATATCTGAATAAACTTAATTATATTAAAGATTCAAAAATAACTTCAGATGAAAAAACAGACGTAGCAAAATTAATAAACACATCAGTAAAAAAATTCAAACATCAATGTGCTGGTATAAAATGGGAGATAAATGTTGAAAGTAGCAAAAATATGTTTAATGGAACAGAAGATATGTGGGAAGCTATTGTTGATAATTTACTTAGCAATTTCGTTAGATACGCCGATAAAGTAATTATAATAAGCATTAAAAACGGTAAAATTACTTTTTATAATGATGGTCCTAATTTTGATAAAGACATCCTTCATAATATATTTACACCATATAAAAAAGGTATTAATGGTCAATTCGGAATGGGACTTTCAATAGTAAAAAAAACACTTTCTCTTATGGGATATGAGATAAGTGCGAAAAACGAAAGAAAAGGTGTAACATTTATGATTAAATAAAAAATGGGTTAGTACTACGGTACAACCCATTTTTTCATGAAAAAAAAGATATAAAATTATATCTTATTTAGCAGTTTTATTTAGAGTTCTAAGTTCTCTAGCACTTATTCTAACTTTTTTCCCATTATCTAAAGTTATAGTTTGTAAGTTTGGTTTTTGGAAATGACGAGTAGCATTTAATGCTTTACTTCTTCTATTTCCAGCTAATGGTTTTTTTCCTGTAATTTTCTTTGCCATGTTAATCCTCCTTTTTGTCGGTTTCTTTTTTATACGCCTTTTAACTTTATCATATTATTTGAAATAAGTCAATATTAATCGTATATTTCATTTTTTAGTAATTCTATATTTTCATTCATAATTGTTATATAATCTTCTTTATTAGTCTTTTGTTTAGTAGTTAAAGAAGATATTGTATTAAGTTTAACAAGTTCAACATTATAATCTTTAACCATTCTATTAACAATTTTATTTACATCATTGTCATCTCTAATATATATATAATTTATTTTTCCTTGTCTCATTAAAGAACGTACTTCATATATTGTCTTATCAGTTAAATTACCATTGTTCTCTAGTGATATAACATTAAATCCATATTTCTCTAAAAACTTAAATGCATCGTTCGCAACTACAATAGTTGGATCATTTGAACTTGAACTAAGTAAATTTAATTTAGCATCTAAATTTGATATATCTAATTTTAAATTATCATAATTAGTCTTAATTTCTTCTTGTAAATAATGATTATTAATATACTCAAGTAATCCATTTTTAATATTTTGACTAAGCATCAAGAAATTTGATGGTGCCATCCATATTTCTTCAACTTCATTATTATATTCCATAGCTAAAGACATATCGATTATTTTTAAATTCTTATTATATTTAAGTAATTTAGTAACATATCCTTTTTCATCAGTTAATCCATTAAATATAAATATATCACCATCACTATAATCTCTTAATTGTTTATCAGTTGGTTTATAATTACTAGGATTAACTCCATCAGGATAAATACTTTTAATTGTACTATGATCACCATATAATCTTGAAGTAATATACAAAGCAGGATATGCTGATGTATATATAGTTGCATCTTCTAAATTATCTCTTTTAAAACAACCAGTTGTCATTGTAATAATACATATTGTAATTAACACTAATTTAAATACTTTTTTCATTTTTTATCCTCCTTTAATGGAACTGGATCATATCCAGAACCTCCCCATGGATTACACCTTAAAATTCTTTTAATAGCCATTATACTTCCTTTAAATGCTCCAAATCTTTCTATAGCTGTAATCGCATAACTTGAACACGTAGGTGTATATCTACAACTATTATGCCAAGGTCCAGGAACTTTCTTATATCCTTTTATAATAAGTATTAATAAATGTTTCATTCTAACACCTTTACCTTATATAATTATACTAGAATAATATTAAAAAGTAAATTAATATATGAAAAAATGTAGTGTTGTGATAAAATAAAATAGGAAAGGTCAGTGGAGATATATGAAAATTTTAGAAGACTTAAATATTAAAACTAATAATTTAGAATTATATGAAACTGCATTTACTCATACTTCATATGCAAATGAAAATAAAACAGTAAGCTATGAGAGATTAGAATATCTAGGAGATGCAGTACTTGAACTTATTATGAGTGAATATTTATATAAAAATACTAATAATGAAGAAGGTGTAATGACAAAACTTAGAAGTCATTATGTTTGTGAAAATGCTTTATATGAATATTCACTTAGAATAGGGCTAAATGAATATTTAAAACTAGGTCACGGAGAAGAAGAGAGTGGTGGAAAATATCGTAAAACGATAGTAGCTGATATTTTTGAATCATTCTTAGGAGCAATATACTTAGATCAAGGTATGGATAAAGCTAAAGAATTTGTTAGTAATTTAGTTTTTCCTATAATTGAAAATGAAAAGTTAGATTTCTTCGATGATTATAAATCTAAATTACAAGAAATGGTTCAAACAGGTAAGAAAAGTTTAGAGTATGAATTAGTAAATGAAGAAGGACCAGCACATAATAGAGTATTTACAGTAGTTGTTAAAATTGATAATGTAGTATATGGTAAAGGTATCGCACATAGTAAAAAAGAAGCAGAACAAGAAGCTGCTAGAGATGCAATTAAAAAAAGCGTAGCTAAATAATAAATAAAAAAACAAGATAACATCTTGAAAAAACAAATAAAAAATAGTATTATATACAAGTAGAAATGAGTGATATTAAATGGGAAGAGCTTATGAAGTAAGAAAAGCTAGTATTCAAAAAACAGGAGCAGCTAAATCAAAATTATATTCTATGTATGCAAGAGAAATATATCAAGCTGCTAAAAGTGGTGGAGTAGAATTAGATAGTAATCCATCATTAAAAAGATTAGTAGATAGAGCTAAAAAAGAACAAGTTCCTGGAGATATTATTAAAAGAGCAATAGATAAAGTAAATAGTGGAGTAGATGAATCATATACAGAAGCACGCTATGAACTTTTTGGACCTTCAGGATCTACACTTATTGTAGATTGTTTAACAGATAATTTAAATCGTTCTGTAAGTAGTATTCGTGCTGCTTTAAATAAGTGTCATGTAAAAATGGGTGCAATCGGAAGTGTTGCATATATGTATGATAATCTTTGTGTTGTAGGATTTAAAGGATTAGATGAAGAACAAACTTTAGAAGCCTTAATCGAAGCAGGAATTGATGCAGATGATATTGAAACTAATGGTGAAAATACTATTATTTATGGAGCACCAACTGATTTATTTGATATTAAAAATGCAATTACTGCTAAAAAATCTGATGTTGAATTTGTAGTAGATGAAATTGAAATGTTACCTAAAGATAAAGTAACACTAACAGGCGAAGATAAAGAAACATTTGATAAATTATATAAAATGTTAGATGATATTGAAGATGTACAACATATCTATCATAATGTAGAATTATAAAATATACTTCAAGGTTTAATTAAACTAAACTTTGAAGTTTTTTTGTGTATTAATGTCAAACTACATATGTTAATTGATAAAAGTAAAATTTATTTCTTGCTAATTATAAAAATATATGATAGTATTATAGTGTAATAGAAAGTAGGAGAGTATGTATGGAACATAGTAAAAATAAAGGATTTACATTAATTGAACTTTTAGCTGTAATAGTAATACTTGCAGTA
>CAMNHZ010000008.1 GCA_946540075.1 uncultured Bacillota bacterium | reverse complement strand
ATACATTCATCAAAACTCATCGCAATATCACTATCTAACTTATTTTGAATTTGAATTGATTTCTCAGGAGTAAGTAACAATCTTTCACCATTTAAATGACTTTTAAAATAAACTCCTTCTTCTAATATATCTTTCTTTTTAGCAAGAGAGAATACTTGAAATCCCCCACTATCAGTAAGAATAGGACCATCATAATTCATAAACTTATGTAGACCACCAGCATGATCAACTATATCTTCACCAGGTCTTAACCATAAATGATAAGTATTAGAAAGTATTACCCCACTATGAACATCTTTAAGTTCTTCAGGAGATAAAGTCTTAACAGTAGCTTGTGTTCCTACTGGCATAAACATAGGTGTTTCAAAACTACCATAATTAGTATGCAGCATCCCATGTCTAGCACATTTACAATTTTTATCATTATGTTTTAATTCATATTTAATCTTCATAAAATCACCAACTAACTAATTATATATTAATAAAAGAAAAAAGACAATATATTACATATATTTTGTCATTGTCTTCATCATTTGATTAACTTGTTTTTGACTTGGAGTTCTACCCATTTGTCTCATCATAGCTTTAATCATATCTTCATTGATTGGTGGATTTTTCTTCATATACTTTTGCATATAATTACGAGCTAAAAAGAATCCAGCAACCGCACCAACAACTACTCCTCCAAGTATTTGTAATAAATCTATTAAGAATGCACCCAAGAATATTACCTCCTTATCTCACACATTCATTTTACTATATATATACTTTTTTTTCAAGAAAATATTATAAATACTTCCTATAATATTGATTCAACCAAAAATAATCTTTGTTTTCAAAATCAACCACAAATATTCGTTTATTATATAATTTAAACACCCTAAAAAAACTAGGAAGATTTGAATTTGTAAATACTCTTATACATGATTTTTTTAATATTACAATAGATAATTCATTCAAAGTATTATTTTCAATTAAATAAGTATATTTATTATTCTTAATATTAAATCTTTCATTAAAATAATGACTTAATAAATCAACATCAATAGTCTCACATAACTGATTATGAATAGAAAATCCAAAACTATATGTATTAACACTCGTATTAACTAGTATATTTAAAGCTTTATATAGTAAATCTGGATTATCATTATATACATTATAATATTTAGAATTTATTATAAATAAGTAGTATTTACGCATAAATATCACCATTATATTATGATACTTATGCGTATTTTATAATCATAATTTTTATAATAAATCTTTAACTCTTTTCTTCAAACTTTCAAAATCATAATTAAAATGTTTTAATACATCGGTTGGTTTACCACTTACTCCAAATTCATCAAGTGTTAGTAAGAACTTCTTACTATAAACAAATTGATACCAACTAAGTGATGATGATGGTTCAATTACAATTGTCCTTACATCTTTAGGTAGTATTTCATTTCTATATGTTTCATCTTGCATCATAAATAATTCTTGACATGGCATACTAACTACTCTTATATCTAATTTAGATTCATTATATAATTGTTCAGCTATTCTACGTGCGATAGATACTTCTCTTCCAGTCGCAATAATTATACCATGAAGATTCTTTTCTTTTCGAACAATATATGCCCCTTTAGATACAAGATCAACACTATCCTTATTAAAAACATTAATCGGTGTTTTGGATAAAACTAATGCATTAGGTGTTGTTTTATTAGAAAGAATATATTTCCAACATCCAACTGTTTCATAGAAATCAGCTGGTCTAAATACATTTAAATTAGGTGTTGCACGTAAAAGCGCTAATTGTTCGATTGGTTGATGAGTAGGACCATCAGTTCCAATCTCAATTGAATCGTTAGTAAATATATAAGTTACAGGTAGTTTCATTAAGGAACTCATTCTAATAGATGGTTTTAAGTAATCAGAGAAAGCTAGAAAAGTAGAACCAAATACTCTAAATTTTTCTAAAGCCAATCCATTTAAAATAGCTCCCATTGCATGTTCTCTAACACCAAAGAAAATATTTCTAGCATTATAATTATTTATAGTAATATCTTCCCCATTTGATATATACGTATTAGTACTTGCATTTACATCAGCAGATCCTCCTATAAAATTAGGCATCATTTTAGCTATATTATCAATTAATTTTTTATTAGATTCAACCGTAGATAGTTTCTCATCATCTCTAATAACCCAATTATCTAAATTAATATTAATTTCATTATCTTTATTAATTAAAAAGTTAAACGCACTATTATCTCCATCAAGTACTTCATTTACATATCTACGATATTCATCTGCCCATTCTTGATATTTTTTACTACTATGAGAATTTATTTGACTAATAAAGTTATTACGAGCTCGTTCTGATACTGTAAATGGAGTTAAATTCCATCCTAATTTTTGTTTTAATACAGCAGCATCTTCTCCTGATACTGGACCACTATGAACTTCTTTAGTTCCTTCTTTTAATAAACCATCACCCAATTTAGTTTTAATTTCAATAATAGAAGGTTTAGGTTCATGTTTAGCCCTTTCAATAGCTTTGCTTATAGCTTCAACATCATTACCATTATTTACTATACTTGTATCCCAACCAAGAGCTTTAAAACGTTCTAATACATTCTCAGTAAAAGTCATATTAGTATTACCATCCATACTCATATGATTAGAATCATATAATACAATAAGATTATTTAATCTAAGATTTCCAGCAAATGATGCTGCTTCATAAGAAATACCTTCCATTAAATCACCATCACCACATAAAACATAAATATTATGATCAAGTATTTCTTCTCTTAAAACCTTACCAAAACGTCCCTTTTCTTTAAGATAAAAACGAGATTGTACTATTTTATTAGCTAGTGCCATTCCAACTGCTGTAGCTAATCCTTGACCTAATGGACCAGTAGAACACTCAACACCTGGTGTCTTTCCATATTCAGGATGTCCAGGTGTCTTAGAATCAAGTTTACGGAAATCTTTTAAATCATCTAAAGTTATTGGATAACCTGCCATATATAAAGTAGCATATAAAAGTGCAGAACCATGACCAGCAGACATAATAAAACGATCGCGATTAATCCATGTTAAATCATTAGTATTTATATTTAAATGCCTACTAAATAATGTATAAATAATTGGAGCAGAACTCAAAGCAATCCCAGGATGCCCTTTCTTAGCTTCATTTATCATATCTATTGCAAGAACTTTTATATTATTAATAATCTCTGTATCCATATAGTTAGCCACCTCTTATTATTCTATTAATATTATACCAAATTTAATAATATTAGAAAAGATAGTTAAAATAATTTAATTAATATAATAAAAAATGGCACTAAAGTACCATTTTTACTATTTATTTAATTCTTTTAATTTTTCAATAGCTTGATTCATTTCTAAATCATATCTTACCATATCTAATCCACCAAATGTATTTAAGAATTCTTTTTCTTTCATTTGATATCTTTCTGCTAATTCTTTAGCGCGATCTTTTACTTCTTTTTCAGATACTTTAATCTTTTCTTTTTTAACTAATTCTTCTAAGAAGAATCTAGCATTTACACGGTTAGTAGCTTCTTCTTTCATTTGATCACGTAAAGCAGCTTCATTAGAGTTAGTAAATTTATAGAATTGTTCTAATGTTATTCCTTGCATTTTTAAGTTTTCGCTATATTGTCCAATCATACGATTAATTTCTTCATCGATTATAACTTCAGGAATTTCTACTTTCATATTTTTACAAGCAGCTTTTAATAATTCATCAATATATTTATTTTCAGCTTCTGCTTCTTTAGATGTTTCAATTTGTTTTTTGATTTCTTTTCTTAGTTCTTCTTCAGTAGTTATACCTTCCATACCTAAGTCAGCAAAGAAATCTTTATCTATTTCAGGAATAACAGTTTCTTTTACTTCATTAACTGTTACTTTGAATACAACTGGTTGTCCTTTTAAATCTTCAGCATGATAATCTTCAGGGAATTTTAAGTTTAATTCTTTAGTTTCACCTTTTTTCATACCAATAAGTTGTTCTTCAAATCCAGGAATAAAAGTATTAGAACCTATCTTTAATGAATAGTTTTCACCTTTACCACCAGGGAAAGCTACACCATCTTTAAATCCTTCAAAATCGATAATTGCAGTATCTCCTTCAGCAACTTCTCCATCTTTATTAACATTTTCAGCATAACGATTACGCATAGTTTCGATAGTTTCATCTACTTCTTTTTTAGTTACTTTTGTACTTTCTTTCTTAACTTTTAATTCTTTATATTTACCAAGTTTTACTTCTGGTTTTAAAGTTAATTTAAATACAAATTCTACACCTTTTTCATTTAATGATTTTAAATTTAATTCTGGTCTAGCAATGATTTCTAAATCTTTTGCTTCTTCTAACATCTTATGATATGCTTTATCAGTTACACTATCAGCAGCATCCATGAATAAAGATTCAATACCATATTTTTTAATAAAAATTTCTTTAGGAGCTTTACCTTTTCTAAATCCAGCGATAGTTACTTTTTTGTTTGCTTTATTAAATGCATCATCTAATGCTTTTTCCCATTCTTTACCTTTAATTTTAACTGTTATTTCTTTCATTTCTTTTTCCTCCAATTCATTTACACTAGTATATACTAATTTTACCTTTTAATCAAGTAAAAACACTACAATGTAGTGTTTATCCTATTTCTACAATTTTTAAATTATATGAACCATTTGGACTATCAACTTCAACGATATCACCTTTTTTCTTACCAATAATTGCGATGGCAATTGGTGATTCATTAGAAATCTTATTTTCAAATGGATCTGCTTCAGCACTACCTACAATAGTATATTTTTCTGTTTCATCATCATCTATGTATTCAACAGTAACAACATTACCTATTGATACTTTATCAGATTTAACTTCAGTAACAATTTCAACATTATCAAGCATAGCTTCTAATTGTCTAATTTTTCCTTCTACTTCAGCTTGTTCATTACGGGCAGCATCATATTCAGCATTCTCACTTAGATCACCTAGAGAACGTGCTTCCTTTAATGCTTCAATAACTTCAGGTCTCTTAACATTTTTTAAATATTCTAATTCTTTTTGTTTTTCTTCTAAACCTGCTTTTGTTAAATAATATTTAGCCATTGTATTCACCTCATATTTCTGACCTAATTAATACGTTCACCATATTACTACATTTAAATTAGTTTGTCAACCATAATATTTTATGGTTAATTTATTATATTCTTATATTATCTTTTTATACGTAACATATCATATTTATTTACCTTAAAATCTATAGGTATTTTAACAATTTGTCTTGGATGTCTTACTACATCAATAGTATTACCATCTTCATCAATAATCTCATCAACTTTATAAGTTAAGCAATTATTAGGTCCAAATATTTCTATAGTATCACCTTTTTTAAAATAGTTTCTTTGTTCTATAATTGCATACTTATCATTATAATCAATTACAACACCTAAGAAATCTTGATTAGATAATTCCATTCTACCATTATAATATTGAGTAGACTCATCATAATTACCATCAAAAAATTGTGCGATAGAATCTCTATTAGCAACAGCATCTAATACTTTCTTTAATTTTTGATCATACTTATAATTATTAGGATCATCATAGTAAGAATCAATAACTTTTCTATATGTACTTACTACTGTAGCAATATAATATATAGATCTCATTCTACCTTCTATTTTAAGTGATGATATACCCATATCAATCATTTCTGGAATGTGATTAATCATTGATAAATCTTTAGTACAAAAAGTAAATGGTTTTTCACTAGTTATATTTTTATCATCTCCATATAAATCAAAATCCCATCTACATATTTGTGCACATCCACCTCTATTAGCATCTCTATTAGTAAAGAAATTTGATAAAACACATCGTCCACTATATGATGAACACATAGCTCCATGAATAAAGCATTCTATTTCAACATTAGTCTTATCAAGTATTTCTTTAATTTCTTCTTTAGATGTTTCTCTTCCAAGTACAACTCTAGATACCCCTTGTTTTTCAAAGAAATCTACTGATTCATAGTTTAAAGTACTAGCTTGAGTTGATACATGTACTGGGATTTTTGTCTCTTTTAAAGCTGTATCAATAATATATGGATCACTTACTATAATAGCATCTATGCCACATTCTTCTAGTTTTTTTAAGTATTCTTTAATATATTTTAATTCTTTATTATGTAGAGCAATATTAACAGTAACATGTACTTTCTTACCTAGTTCATGAGCAAATTTACATCCTTCTTTAATTTCTTCAAATGTAAAGTTATTCGCATTCGCACGAAGTCCAAATATAGGTCCTCCTATATATACTGCATCTGCTCCATATAAACAAGCAATTTTTAATCTTTCTAAATCTCCTGCCGGAGATAATAATTCTATCTTTTTCATTATTTCACCTTATATACAGTTTCTTTATAAAGAAATCCCTTATCATTATTTTCATCAAAGAATACTTTTCTATTTTTAAAACAATCTATAACATCTTTAATTTTATTATCATCAATCCCATAACTATTAATTAAAACATAATCAAGTTTATTTAACTCATCTAATTCTTCAATTCCATTTAATATTTTAGATGAATATACAGTAGTAACATTCTTATCATTAATTATAGGATAATAATTACCTTCTTTATATATCTTATAATTATTAAAATTATCATTTATATTAAAATAATTCTTATAATTATTTATAATCTTTCTTTTAGAAGTAAACATAGGTATATATCCATATAACATAACCATTGTTTTCATCTTAGTATTATCTATTATTTCTTTTATCTCACGAAGCGTTATTTCATTTGAAAGACACACGTAATTAACACCCTTAGAATACCAATAATTACATGTACTATAATTAGTAGAAAAATGTTCTTGATTCCATACTAAATCATAATTTAAATTTAGTTTTTCTTTTAAATTAACTATACTAACGTCATAGAAAAACACTCCATTTATATCAATATCATTTAACTCAAGTAATACCTCTTTTAAATACTTTAAGTCATTATTATGCATATTCTTATTAAGTGATATAAATAATTCTTTATTACTATCTTTTAATTCTTTTGCGATAGATTTAATCTCATCCATTTTAAAATAAACAGATTGATTTACTGAAAGTCCATCTATACCAAGTAAATAAGCATCTGCATTTCTATATATAGATAAATCTTTATTATTAGGCATAATTATTAATTTCATGTGTCTCACCTCCTAAAATTATATAATAAAATAAATAAAAAAGATAGTATATCTATCTTATTTACTTAATGTTTTAGTTTTAACATGGGCAATATAATTATTATCTTCATTAGTAATAGTCATATTCTGATTATTATTTAAATTAATTAAACATAAACCATTTTCTTGTTCAACTTCTAAAACATTATCCGCGTCATAAATATTTTTCATAATTCGTTTATAATACTTATTGTCACCATATGTATGTTGATGCCAATTCTTTATATATTTACTAGGATTATAATGAATATCATCAATATACTTTTGCCAACCCAAATCATTAATGTTTTTTAATACATCATCAAATGTAATTCCTTTATCTTTGGCATATTTATTAATAGCTTTCTTAAATATAAGTCCATAATTATACCATTGTAAAGCAGCATAAACATTACCATGTGTTTTCTTTAAACAACGCGCAAAACGCATTGTACCAAGGCGAATATTGCTATCTAAGTTTGTCATTTTATCAATTGTTATTTTTTCAGTATCATATCTGTTAGTTTCATAATTATAGGCAGTTAATTTAGTTCCAATCAATGTATATTCAATTTGTGATGGTCCTGTCGCACCATAAGGATTATAAGTAGTATTACTAGATAAACTAGATTCTTGCATATCACGAGCAATTAATAAATCAGGATCAACACCATATCTTTTACCATACTTTTTATAAATTTTATACATATTTGTCTTTTTAAAATTTTCTATTTTCTTTTTATTCTTAGTACCTATTTTAAACTTTGTTTTTTGAGGTAAAACAATATTATTTTGTTTAATATATAATTCTATTAACTCAATAAGTTTAAAAGATGGTTTCCTATCCATAATAATTGCATCTCTATTATAATTATATATTTGTTTAACAACATTAGCATCTAAATTATAAAACTGAGCAAGTTGTTCTAATAAATTATCTAAATTTTCTTCATTAGGATCTTTTTCTTTTTCCTTTTTATTCTTTTTTATTTTATCCTTTATCTTTTTTACTTTTTCCTTTGGACGAACATTCTCTTTATCAAAAACATTAACAGTTGTTTTAGCAGCAGCTACATCTGTCATTGAATATACTGCAGTTCCTGAAATACCTAGGTTAAGTGCGACACTTATCTTGCTAGATCTCTTTAAAAACTCATTTAAGATACCTAATTTTAAATTCTTTACTTCTTTCATTATATCCCCCCCTCTAATTTTTGCCCATTAGGTCATATTATCACTTTTCCCTACCCTATGTCAATGATTTTTATCAAAAAAAATAAAAAGTTATAAAAATTATAACTTTTTAACTAATTTTTTTCTTCTTCTGAAGAACAGGCATATCATCCTTATTAGCAAGATTTTCTATACTTCTTTTATAATTTCTTAAAGCTGTTCCTACTTTATATACTTCAATAACTTCTAATGGATTAGGAACATTCTTTTGTAAACTCTTTTTATAGTCTTCTTTAAATGATTTATGTACTTCTTCTAATACAGATACAACATAATCTGGATTTTTTAGATCTGATAAGCTAAAATTTTCAAAATACATAGTATTTAATCCATTTTTATTTATAGCAAAATCACCAAGGAAACAAACATCATTAATTATATTTTCATTGTCCAAGTCTTTCATAAATGCATATTTTTTCAATCTAATATAATAATCTCTAATTAATTCTGCATTATGATATACTTGATACTTATCACGATCAGGAATCATAGAATAATTTCCTTTATGTTTTGATTTATCCATTTCATCTCTTGCCTCGCGACATATCTCATCTAATTCAATTACAATTCTATCACATACATTAGTAATTTGAACTCTACGTTCAAAAGTAAGTTCATTAAAATCTTGCATTGTATAATTTGATTTTTCTTTATTTATCATTTAAACTCCCCCTTCATATTCGTATATTCTACAACATTATAAAAAAATTTGCAAATTAAAACAAGAATAATAAATTATCTTGTTTTTTTGTCATCAATTTTATTTAAACTTGCATTTAATGATCGATAATTATAAGATAATGCATCTTCTATTATTCTTCTAGTAGCAAGTCCCATCTTAGTTTGTAACTTACTATCAACACGATTTAATACATCATTTAAATTATCTCGATCAATAATCCAAAGTTTATCTCTTAATTTTTCTTTATATCTACTATCACTCATCCATAGAAAACTATCTAATATATTTTCATCTATAATATTATTTTCGGTATCAACACCAATAGAATAATATTTATCATAAAGAGAATCTTTTGATAGCATATTTTCATTATCAAATACTGGTGTGATATGAATGGAATTTCCTTCGATAATACCATAATTTTCATCATGACGATCACCATTAGCAATTAAACAATCAAACATAAATAAATCAGTTATTTCATTCATCAATGATGCAACTATTTCACTATTATTATATCTATATTGTAAAGCCTTCCAGATATCCTCAAGATTATTATGATTTAAAACTTCTTCTTTATAACAATCAAATAATATTTTATTCATAGGAATATACTTAGAATTATTATCAATAAAACTTTTACTAACAATTCCTATATTATTATTAAAACGTGCGAACTCATAATTAACATATGGAATTCCAAAATCTTTAGCTAACTCTTGGGCAATCATTTCTTTATAAACACAATTTAAATTTGTTTCTTCTTTAAAAAAATAATTTTCATTATTATAACTAAGCCAATAACTACCATCATTATTGTCTTTAATAACATTATAATTATCAAGATTAATATAACTTATTCTATCATTATCTTTTTTCATAATAACACCTCAATATGTATACATTATATCATAAATACATGTATAAGAAAAAATGATGACTATATATCATCATTTCTAATTCTTCTTTTTTGATATTGCAATACCATCACCAGTTTTAATAAACTCTGTATTGTAATTAGTATTATTTTCTAAGTAACTAATATATTTCTTTATTTTTTTTACTAATTGTTTGGTATTTCTATTATGTGTAAGTTCTGGATTATCTACTAAGCCATGAAAACTTAAATTATCAGTAATAATCACACCTTCAGGTTTTAAATTATTACTGAATTTTTCAAAAAACTTTATATATTGACTTTTAGCAGCATCGATAAAGATTAAATCATATTGATTATTAGTTTCATAATCAAATGCATCAATATTATAAATATTAATTTGTTTATCTAGATCAAATGCTTTTATATTTTTAATTGCTTCATTATATCTTGTTTGATCTCTTTCAATAGTATCTATAATAATATTAGAATCTACTAAAGCCATTCTTATAGCTGAATATCCAATTGCACTTCCTATTTCTAGTATATTTTTAATATTATTATCTTTAATATAATTAACTAAAAATTCTATACCATCAGGAAGCATAATAGGAATATTATATTCTTTTGCATAATCTTCTAAGTCTTTTATTACCATTCATACCACAAGCCTTCTTTTTTTAATTTAGCAACTATTTTAGTGTGCTCAGAAACTGTATTAGTGAAATAAAGTTTACGATTCTTATCTGCTACAAAGTACAAATAATTATTTTCTTTTGGATTAATTGATTCTTTAATAGCATCTATACTAGGATTACATATAGGTCCAACTGGTAACTTACCATTTAATGAACTACTTCTAGTATTATAACTATTAGCCGCACTTATTTCAGCACTATATAAATCTCTTTCACCAACATTTATTTTTACTCCATAATAAGTTGTTACATCACTACCAAGGCTCATTCCTCTTTTTAAGCGATTATAAAATACTCGAGCTACATTTTCTCTATCACTATTAGAAATAGCTTCAAGTTCAACCATTGATGCTACTGTTAATACTTGATGAACAGTATAATTAGATTTTTCTATTTCTGATTTATATGGTTTTAATTTTTTGTCCATATTATCTAACATTGCTTTAACTATTTCTTTTTGTGATGCATTATTTACATCAAATGTATATGTGTCAGGTAATAAATAACCTTCTAAACTATAATATATACTAGGATTTTTAATTTCATCTGTTAGGAACCAATATTTACTAATTAACGAATCTAAGTAAGTTGTATCTTTTAAAAGATTAATAAAATCTTCTTTCTTAGTATTAGTTTTTTTAGCTATTATATCAGCCATTTGTCTTATATTTAATCCTTCTCTAAAAGTAATAGATAACTTATTAGTTTTATTACTTGCAAGCATAGCTACTATTTCTTTGACACTCATATTAGTATTAAGTTCATATACACCAACATTTAAATTACCCACTTTGTGAGTTTTTACATATATTTTATAAAACAATTTTGATCTTATTAATCCTTGTTGTTTTAAAGAGTTTGCTAAACTCATATATGTAGAACCACTAGTAACCTCATAATCAACGGTTTTACTTTTACTTGAAACAGGTCTTATATTATAATTATATTCTACTTTCCATAGTACAATAATAATTATTATTGTAAGCATAAAAAGCAAAAATCTTTTAACACTTTTCTTTAATCTGCGTCTTTTTTTCTTCATACATAAAAAAGAGAATTAATTTTTTATTTATTCTCGTCATTATTTGATTCAGCCATAACTTCATCAAGTATTTTTTGAATTATATTCCATTCTGCTTCTGTTTCAATTGGTATTAATTTTTGAGTTTCAAGACCTGGAGTATATATAGCTGCATATACTTTTGTATTACCTTCTTCATCAGTTGTATTATCAGTATATACCATATAATTCTTATTAGTTTCTTCACTTTCAAATGTAAATAAAACTTCACATTCTATTTCTTTACCATCATCTGTTTTTACTTTAAAAGTCATTCTTTCTAATTCATTCATTTTAATTTCTCCCTTTCATCTTATCTAAATATGTTTGTAAAATTATATTAGCTGCTAGACTATCTACCTTTTTCTTACGTTTTTTTCGCGATATATCAGCTTGTAACATATAGTTAGTTGCTTCTACTGTCGATAATCTTTCATCTTGTAATTCTACATTCACATTCAATTCCTTTTGAATTCTATCTTTGAATTCTATTGTTACTTGTCCTCTAGGACCAATTGTATTATTCATATTCTTTGGTAATCCTAAAACTAACATATCAACTTTATATTGATTGATAATACTTCTTAGTTCAGGTATAAGTGCATCATAATCTGAATCTTCAAATCGTATAGTTTTTAACGTTGTTGCGATAGTACCTGTAACATCAGATATTGAAAGTCCTAATGTTCTAGTTCCTAAATCAAGTCCTAAATATCTCATTATTTTTCTATATAATTTCTAACTATAGTCTCTAATACTTGATTTCTATCAAATTGCATGATTTGCTTTCGAGCGCCTTTGTGATTAGAAATATATCCTGGGTCACCACTAATTAAATAACCAACAATTTGATCAATTGGATTATATCCTTTTTCCTCTAGTGCAACAACTACATTTTTTAAAACTTCTTCGATTAATGAATCTTTAAATTCATCACTATCAAATATCATTGTATTTTCCATGACATCACCTACCATATAATACATGTTAATTGTAACATTTTTTTAGTAGTTTGGCAAACAAATTACAAAAAAAAGAAAAGTCATCAAACTTTTCTTAAATTATTATCGTCTTACTAATTTTTTTTGCTCTTTACTTAGTTCTATATTTGTATTTATAACTTCAACTAAAATACCTAACAAAATATAAAACGTTATTAAAGACTCAGTATATCCACAAAGCTGACTCTTTTTAAATAAATTTGATGCAGATATTATTAATTCTTTATTATTCTTATAAAAATTATTTAATTCTTCTTTATGATTCATTCCCCAAGCAATACCAGCTTGTATATCTAAATTATTATAATCTTTAATTTTATTGGCTTCTAAATAATTATATATATCACCAATATCTTTTTTATTCAAATATCCTGTTAAATATCCTGAATAAAAACTAATATCATCAAATTTAGGTTCACCTTCATTAATAATTGTATTATCTTTATTTTTCTTCATATTAAACATCATAACATTAGTTGGATCTAACAGAATTGATTTACCATCATAAAATACCAATGTATTTAAATGATTAATATCATTAACATTATTAAATTTAAAACTCAAATGTTTAAATACATTAGTTCCGTTATATTGAGATATATTTTCATTAATATGACTTTCATTCTTTTTAAAAGTCATACTATCTCTTAATGATTTTATTATAAATGAGGTTCCTTTGTGTTCTTCTTTTGTTGTAGTATCAGAATTAGCATAAAAGTTATTTTCAATATTATAAGCCTTATAGCTTTCTTCTTTTAATATATCAGTAAAAAAACAAGAAATATTTTCACAATTACCTACACCATCCATTATACTCGCACCATTTAATCTAGGTATAGCATAATTCTTACTTGTATAATTAGCAAACATAAAACTTTTATTTTTTGATAAATAACCATTATATAACATATAGGAATATAAACCCATATGGGCAGCTGGATTATTTAAACCAGTATCTTTTATAAACTTAGTAGTATTACTAATTAATTTATTATAACTATCAATATTATCTTTACTAGTTAATTCCCACATATTAGAATTACGGTTAATATCCTTTTGTATATTATCTCTAAAAGTATATTTATTACCACCAATATTATATTCACATCCAGGATCAGTAATAAAATCATAAGCATCTAATGAAAAATCAATGGTTTTATTACTAATAATAAGGGCTAAACAAGTTGTATTTAATAGCTTTATACCTCTTTTAAATGATATATGTAACCCCATTATATCCCCTCTTTCTGATGTGGTATTATATACCTTTCTTTTTATTTTTGCAAATAAAAAGAAGAATTAATCTTCTAATATAGCTTTAATTCTTCTTACACCTGCACTACTTGCTTCTTCTTTTTTAATTTTAAAGTGTCCAAGAACATTAGTATGTTCTACATGAGGACCACCACATAATTCTTTAGAAACATCACCAATTGAATACACTGTAACTAAATCAGGATATTTTTCAATAAACATACATTCTGCTCCCGATTTAACAGCATCTTCTTTTGACATTTCTTCTTTAACTACTTTAAGATCATCTTTAATCCATTTATTTACTAGATCTTCAACAGCAGTTTTTTCTTCCGGAGTAAGCTTATGATCACAGTTAAAATCAAATCTCATTCTCTCTGAAGTTATATTACTTCCTCTTTGATGAGTATCTTTATTAATAACAACTTTAAGAGCAGCATTAAGTAAATGAGTAGCAGTATGATATTTTGTTTCTATCTCACTATTTCCAGCTAAACCACCTTTAAACTTTTGAGTTGATCCAGCACGTGATTTTTCTTGATGTTCTTGAAATTTCTTTTTAAATCCTTCTACATCTACTTCTAAATTTCTTTCACTACATTCCTCTATTGTAAGTTCAATAGGAAAACCATATGTATCATATAAATGGAATGCTTGAGTACCATCTATTTTACTAGCTCCATTTCGAACTAATTTATCAAATTCACGTAATCCTTTTTCAAGAGTTCTACCAAACTTCTTCTTTTCAATAGTTAAAACTTCAATAATATGATCACGATTACGTTCTAATTCAGGATAATACTTCTTATAACTATCTATAATTAAATTAGCAAGTTTTATATCAAAATCTGAGTTAATATCAATGTTTAATCTTTTAGCATATCTAATAACTCTTCTAATTAATCTTCTTAATATATATCCTTGATCTTTATTAGATGGATATATTTTAGCATCATCACCACTTATAATTGTAATAGCACGCATATGATCAGCTATAATGCGCATTGGTCTTTTATTATCATCTTCATATTTTAAGTTTGATAATTCTTCTATTTTAGATATAATTGGTGACCAAATACTAGATTCATAGTTGTCTAGTTTTCCTTCAAGTACAGCAGTAACTCTTTCTACTCCCATACCAGTATCAACATTTTTATGAGGAAGTTCAGTTATATTACCATTAGTATCTTTATTATATTGCATAAATACATTATTCCAAATCTCAACCCATCTTTCATCTTCAGGATCAAATTTAGTTGGAACTTCTTCATTTGCACGCCAATAAAATATTTCCGTGTCAGGTCCACATAAACCAGCATCTCCTGCTATCCAGAAATTATCATCTAATGCAGCAATTCTTGAATCTTCTATTCCAAGATTTCTCCATATTTCATATGATTCTTTATCATATGGTATATCATCACTTCCAGCATATATAGTTACAGCAAGTCTTTCTTTTGGAATATTTAAATATTTTGTTAGTAATTCATAACTCCAAGTTATACTTTCTTCTTTAAAATAATCACCTAAACTCCAATTACCTAACATTTCAAAGAATGTATGATGAGTAGTATCACCTATTTCATCTAAATCATTTGTTCTAACACATTTTTGAACATCACATAATCTAGTTCCTTCTGGATGAGGTTGTCCCATTAAATAAGGAACAAGTGGCTGCATACCAGCTGTATTAAATAATACTGAGGCATCGTTTTCAGGAATAACTGGTGCGCTTGGAATAAATTTATGATTTCTCTCTATAAAAAAATTAATGTATGTATCTTTAAGATTCATGATTCTCTACCTCCTCAAGTATTTTAAACACTTTATCTTTTAATTCATCTAGTGTTCCAGAATTATCAATAACATAATCATAATTATCATAATCATCTAACGCAGTTTCTGTTAAATGATTTTGTTGTTCGATAGTTAAAGGACTAACAAAATTTTTACGATTAACACGTATAACAATTACATTATCAAACATATCTCTTGGTGTATCAACTTCTTCATGAAATCTTCCATCACTAATATATAAATAATCCATAAAATATGAATAAACTTTTATATCATCACACATTTTTTCGACAAAAAACATACTACCAAGATCATTTCTAATTATATCTGTACCTAGTTTTTGTAATAATTCACGTGGTTTGGTTTCTTCATTACCATCCCAACCAGAAATAGCTTTAGCATAGTTCTTAATATAATCACCATAAGCAAGACGTAATCCCTTTTTATTCTTTTTATCATAATAATCTTTTATAAAGCCACCAATAGTATCTTTACCATGACGTGCTTTACCACAAATTATAAATATTTTAGGATGTTTACTTTCCATAAGAACCTCCCCTAATTAAAATCTAATATACTATATCTCTCATTGATAAATTTAACAATTGTTTTTACAGTAGCAATTACTGGTGTAGAAATGACCATCCCAATTACACCCCAGAAATGACCAAATACTAAAAGACCAATTATAATTGTAACAGGATGTAATTTTGTTGTCTTACTAAGTATTAATGACTGTAAGAAATTACCCTCAATAAATTGAATTATAAATATTGAAGATAAAGTAAGAATTCCTATAGTTGGACTCATTGAAAACCCAACTATTACGGCAGGTACTCCACCGATATAAGGTCCTGCATAAGGAATAATATTAGTTATACCACAAAATAAACCAAATAACAATGATCCCCTTAAACCAATAAAACTAAATACAATACTAGTTACTACAAAAATTAATGTTGCATCACATATTGCACCTATAACATATCCTCTTAATGATATATTAATTTCATGTATCAATTCACGAGCAAACTTCTCTGATCTACCTGGTAAAAACGTTAATATATTATCAATATTATCAAAGCTAAGTAATAAATAGAAACCAATTACTAAACCTACGATTAAAATCCCTGCTCCGGAGAAGACAGATTTTATAGTAACAATTGCCATACCTGGTAAGTTATTACTAAATGATGATATAAGCTTTTCAATATGATTAAAAATACTATCCTTTACTTGATCAATATTAATGCCACCAATATTTCTAATTCCAGATAAAGCATTATTAATAGACTCTTTAGATTCAGAAGCCATATTAGGAATCATCTTAACAAAATCAGTTGATTGTTGATAAAGTATCGGAATAATTGATGTTACTATTAAGATTAAAACACCTAAAAATAATACATAAGTAACAGTTGCTCCAATACTCCTTCTCATTCCCTTTTTACCTAACCATGTAACAAAAGGATCAAACAACCAAGCAATTAATATACCAATAAATAAAGGCGCTAAAATACTAAGTATTACCTTAAAAAAAGATAATATATGCCATTCTTTTACAATTAAAGTAACAGAATATATTGCCACTATAATTAATAAAAAATATAATATCTTTAATATTCTCTTAGATAATCCTATAATACTATTTACATTTTTTACATCTATTTTTTCTTTCATACCAATCCCATTTCTTTCTTATCCATATATAATTATAACATGCTAAGTTATAATATGTAAACAATTTAAAACGGTTAAAAAATAAAATCTAGTTTAAAAACTAGATTATACTGTCATAAGTTCTTGTTCTTTTTCTTTAAGTAATTCATCTGCTATCTTATTATATTTATTAATAAGTTCTTGAACATCTTCTTGAGATGCTTTTTTATCATCTTCTGAAACTTCTAATTTTTTAATACTATTATTAGCATCTTGTCTTGCATTTCTAAAAGCTACTTTAGCATCTTCACACATAGATTTTACTTGTTTTACATATTCTTTTCTTGTTTCTTCAGTTAAAGCTGGAATATTAAGTATAATTACTTCCCCATTATTATTTGGAGTAAGACCTATATTAGCTTCATAAATTCCTTTTTCAATAGCTTGAAGTGAAGATTTATCATATGGTTTTATTGATAATTGACGTGCCTCAGGTATAGCAATTGTAGCAAGTTGTTTAAGTGGTGTTTTAGTACCATAATAATCTACTTCTACTCCATCTAAAATAGTTGGATTTGCTCTTCCTGCACGAACATTAACAAAACGTTTTTTCATATTTTCAATAGCTTGCTCCATATTAGTTTCAGCTTCTAATATTATATCATCCATTTAATTCATCCTTTCACTATAATAAGTATACATTTTAGAAAAATAATTGTCAATTAATCATAGATATATTTATATAATATTATTAAGTTTATAAATAGTACAAATGATGTACATAAAGAGGTTAAATACTTTATTTTTTCTATATGTTTTTCTCTTTTTATTCTATTTTTAATAACTTGATTCTTAACCTTTAAATACTTTTTAATATTAATTTTTTTATTAACTCTAATAACATCAATACATTTTTCATAAGAACAATCCTCTATAGCTTGCTTTATTTGTTCTTTAGTATTTTCACTAAATCCTAAAAATTTATAATGACCAATAACAGTTAAAGGTACACCTTTAGAGTTTATATCAAACGAATTCTTAACACTCTTCATAAGTTCATTATTATTTTTATTATGCCAAACTTCATAATACTTAATATGAACATTCTTATACTTTTTAGTTAACTTATTCAAGTATTTAATTTCTTCATTACAATGAGGACATTCCTTTCCATGAAATAAATATAAATTAACTCTTTCTTTAGCATTTACACTATATATATTAAATAATATTAATAGCATAATTATAACTAATATTTTTTTCATTTCAATCTTAACCTATCATAACAATCTTTAAATACTTTTTTAAATATATCTATTTCTTCTTTCTTAGTTAAATATGACAAACTTATTCTTATACTTGAATTAGCATAATCTTTATTATTTGTAAGTTCTAGTACAGAAACTGATGTTTTTTTACTATTTGAACAAGCACTTTTAGTTGATAAATATATTTCATGTTCTTCTAATGCATGAATCATAGTCTCAGGTTTTATTCCACTAATACTAAAATTTAAAATATGAGGAATACTCTTATTTGTTGAATTAATATGAATACCTTCAAAACTAGATAGATAGTTTGTTAAATCATTATTAAGATTCTTTACATAATTATATTTATCATCTAAGTTTTCTAAAGCTAATCTAAGTGCTTTTGATAAAGATACTATAAGAGGAAGAGCTGGTGTTCCACTACGATATATAGTAGTACTATCACCACCAGCAATTATTGGTTTTAACATAACATCATTTCTAATTAAAGCACCAACACCTTTTAATCCAAAGAATTTATGGGCAGAAAAACTAACTAAGTTAACATTACTAAAATCAACATTAACTTTACCTATTGATTGAGTAGCATCAACATGGAAAAAACATCTAGGATAATTCTTTAATAATTTAGCAATTTCTTCGATTGGTTGTAATATACCTAATTCACTACTAACAGAAGATATAGTAACTAAAATAGTGTCTTCTTTAAGTAATTCTTTTAAATTATCTAAATCAATTGTACCATCTTGATTTAATTTTAAATAACTTATCTTATATCCTTCTTTTTCTAATTCCTTTAATGGTTCTAATATTGAAGAATGTTCTAATCTAGTAGTTATTATATGTTTACCACGATTAGGATAAGCCTTTATTAATCCTTTAATAGCTAAATTATTTGATTCACTAGATCCACTTGTATATATAATACTACTAGGATCAACATTTAAAAGATTAGCAATTTGCTTAGTAGCGTTTTGTTCTAATTCCTTACTTAATATTCCAAGTTTATGAATTGAATTAGCATTACCTGGATAGTTTAAACAAACTTTATTAAATGTTTCTAACACCTCTTTATTAACTGGTGTGGTTGCACTATAATCTAAATATATCATGTTATCACTTCCTTTTAAAATAACACTATTAATATAGTGCTATTTTGTTATAAATTTATTGTAACGATCTTTTATACGATTATAACCTAATAATTTCATAATATCATATAAATTAGGTGTCATAGCTTTAGTAGTTAAAGCAACTCTTAAAACGATACTAACATCAGCAACATTACCTTTAAACTTACTAGGATCTTCTTTATATTGCTTCATATCAGATGCATAACCTAATTTATCACATAATTCTTTCATACGATTAAACCATGTAGATTCATCATCTTCTTCATTATAATAATTATTAATATATTCATCTAATATAGTTTTAATTTCATTATAATCATTAATTTTTCCAAATTCATAATCTTCATCATTTGGATTATATAATTCATCAAACATATACCATATTTGATTTTTTATATCACTATAAGAACTATAATCTTTACGAGGTTTCTTTCTTTCTCTTTCAATATTAAATATATTAGTAGAATATTCTTTATATTTAACAAGTAAATCTTTTAACTCATCATCATACTCACTTGCCCATGTAAGTGCATCATCATATACTTTAGTAGCTGGTAATTTAGAAATATAATTCTTAGAAATATTCAATAATTTTTCTAAATCAAATAATGATCCACTCTTACTCATTTTATTAAATTCCATTTTAAAATCATTTAAAGATGCCTTTGGATTAGTTTCAAACCATCTTTCAAAGTTAGAGTTACTAACAGTAGCAAGATAAATCATAACAGCTTCTTTTGGTATACCCTGCTTAGCATAATAACTAACTGCTGCCTCTGGATCTTTTCTCTTACTTAATTTACGACGTACATCTCCATCTATTTTTTCAAGTGGTGATATATGAGCATATTTAGGTGCTTTAAAACCTAAAACTTGGAATAACTGAATATGTAATGGTAAGCTTGATACCCATTCATCTCCTCTAATTACATGAGTTGTATGCATTAAATGATCATCTATTGCATGAGCAAAATGATATGTTGGAAGTCCATCTCTTTTTAATATAACATCATCTATATCATGTTCTGGAAATTCTATCACACCACGAATACAATCTTTTACTCTAATCTTACGATTGAAGTCACCAGGTGATTTTAATCTTACAACATATTCTTCACCATTCTTAATTCTAGTAATAGCTTCATCAATACTCAAATTACGATATTTAGCCCAATTACCATAATAACCAATACGTGTTTTAATTTTAGCCTGATCTTCTCTTATCTTATCCAATTCTTCTTTAGTACAGAAACATGGATATGCAAGACCTTTCTCAACTAAAGATTTAACATATGTTTGATAGATTTCTTTTCTTTTGCTTTGGGTATATGGACCATACTCACCTATCTCATCATCTTCACTTGTCATACCTTCATCAAAAGCTATTCCAAAATCATTTAAATCTTTAATAATTGATACTACTCCATTTTCAACTTTTCTTTCCTGGTCAGTATCTTCAATACGTAAAAACATTATTCCATCAGTTTGATGTGCCATATGACTTGCGATAAAAGATGCATATAATGCTCCCATATGTACAAATCCAGTTGGACTTGGTGCATATCTAGTAACTATTGCACCTTCTTTTAAATTACGTTCTTTATATTTGTTCTCATAAAAATCAGTATCATGTTTAATACTCGGAAACATAAGATTAGCTAAATCTTTATTTGTCATAAAATCCCTCTTTCGTTTTATTCTTTACTATTATAACACATTATAGTTATTTTTATATAGAATATTAATAACAGATAATAAAAATTTCACTGCATATTTGCAAATGAAATTCTTTCTTAATATAATTATCTTCTTACTTTTTTTAATTGTTTACCATCTTCAAGAGATTTACTAATATCTAAAGTATCTTTTAATATCATATACTCTTCATTTGTTGGCATAACAATTACGTCACACTTAGAATTTGGCGTAGTTATAATTCCAGATTGTATATCTTTAAATTTAGCAATATTATCATTAGCTTCCTTATTAAGTGTTATAGACATAACATTAGAAATAGAGTTTACGATATCGGCTCTTAAATCAATAGCATTTTCACCAACACCTGCCGTAAATACGATTGCATCTACTTTTCCTTCTAATTCAAAATAGTATTGTGCAATATACTTAATAATAGAGTTTTTAAATACATTAATTGCCATTTTAACTTTCTTATTACCTTTAGCAGCTAATTCTTCTAAATCTCTAAAGTCATTATAACCACAAACACCTAATAGTCCACTTTCTTTATTTAATGCATTTGTAACTTCTTGAACAGTCATATTTCTTTCTTTACAAATATATTCAACTATAGATGGATCAATAGCTCCAGATCTTGTTCCCATAACTAATCCATCTAATGGGGTTAATCCCATAGTAGTATCATAGCATTTTCCATCTTTAATACATGATATACTAGCACCACTACCAATATGACATACAATAAGATTAACATTAGGGTTTCTATAATGATTTTTCATAAACTCTGTTATATACTTATGACTAGTCCCATGGAATCCATATTTACGAACACCATTTTCTTCATACCAATCATATGGAACAGCGTATAAATAATTATCAGCTGGCATAGTCTGGTGAAATGCAGTATCAAATACAGCAACTTGTGGTACACCAGGTAATAATTCCATCATACTTTCAATTCCTGCTACTTCTCCAGGATGATGTAAAGGTCCTAACTTAGTAAGACTCTTAATATTATTTAAAACTTCATCATCAATTAATGTTGATTCAGAATAGAATTCTCCACCATGTAAAACACGATGTCCAATACCCTTAATTTCATCAATACTATTAATAAAATTATTAGAAAGTAATTCCTTCAACATTATTTGAACAGCATCAGTATGTGTGTTGATTCTAGCACTCTTTTCTATTTTTTTATCATTAAATTTTAATGTATAAAAACTATCTTCTTTTCCTATTTTTTCAACATAACCATTAACTATTTCATTTGCTTCAGGCATATCATACAATGAAAATTTCAATGATGAACTACCTGCATTTATAACTAAATATTTTTCTTTCATTTTTTTATTTCCTCCAACAATATGTTTAATAATATAATATAAAAAACTATAAAATACAAGTAAAACTAACCATAAAATTTAATTTTATAATAAAAAGTTCACTAATTAGTGAACTTTTTTAGTTATTTTTATTATAATTAGATACCTGTGATTTAAAAACTAAATCTAACTTTTCTTTTATTTGATCTTTAGAGAAAGGTTTAGCTATATAATCAACAAATCCTTCTCCTATATATTTTTCTCTTGATCCTGCAACTGCATCTGCTGTTAAAGCAATTGTAGGTATATTAAAGTTAGGAATTTCTTTTAGTTTATGTAAAGTTTCTTCTCCACCCATATTTGGCATCATAATATCCATTAATATTAAATCATATTCATTTCCATTAATAACTTTATCTAAACATTCCTGTCCATCACAGCACTCATCAATATCAAAATCAAAACCAGATAATGCTCTTCTTGCAACTTTTATATTTAATTTATTATCATCTACTATAAGTATTTTCTTATTTCCA
>CAMNHZ010000007.1 GCA_946540075.1 uncultured Bacillota bacterium | reverse complement strand
CAAAGTTATGCTTCTTTTTTATATATTAAATTAAATATTGTATTAAAAATAAAAAATGTAGAATTTAAATATTCTACATTTTAAAATTTAACATATTTTCTAGTATTATAAAGCTTATTGTTTATTTTGATATAGATATAATATTTACCAGATAAACCTTCAGCATTTATATATTTAGTAACATTGATACCATTTTTCTTTTCTTTAGAATTAAATACATCAACACACATAGCTGTATAAGGGCGTTTAGAAATAGCCATATTATAATATTTATTATCAAATACGTTATCTAAAACGATTTTTACATTAGTACCTTTTTTAAAAGTACCATTGATAACTAATCTATCAACTTCCTTAGTAATGCTTATATTATGTGATTTATATTCTTTATCTACTTTCTTTGAAGATATTAATGGATTAAATATCATACCATCTTCTTTAGTTTTTCCAATACTTCCTAGTCTTGTTCCTTTACCTGTTTTAAACTTAGAATCATTATATAAACTTAGTTTTTCTGTTCTATATGTATTAGTTGGTAAAGTTAATTCAAAGACAACTTCATCATCAATAATTTCTGTTATATAACTTGTTAATTTATCTGCTTTAGTCATACCAGCAGGAACATTATTAGTTTTACCTTTATATTCAGAATGACCTCCAGAATTAATTAAATAGTGATTTTCATCAAGATAATCAACATCAGAAATATAAGGAGAGTAGTATGAACTTCCTCTTTCTTTACCATAAGACCATACTTCTTTAGCAGTCATTTTATTAGTATCTAATTCATATATAACACCACGACTATAATTCTTATCAGCAGGTAAAGCATCTTTTTTATTTTTAGATCTATTATTACCATTATCGAATAAGAATACGTTACCATTAGGTAATATCATAGATGCATGTTGACCCCATTGCCACTGTGTATCATTATCTTTTTTAAAGAAATATTTCTTATATTTTTTATTCCATCCTGTACTGTCACCAAGAATCCAGTTTATATCATTAGTATCATAATTGATATTAACAACAGCGTCTTTATGACGAGATGAAAGGGTAATTGAATTAGTTTTATTATCATACCATACAGCATTATTATGAAACCAATCATATGTAGTCCAATTAAGACTTTTACCATCATTTTGATTTAGTATTTTCTTTAAATCAATTGTTTTAACAATATTACCAGTTTGTCTATCAAGTTCTACAATTACATCTTCAACAGTACCACTTGAAAAATCATTAGTTGCGACAAGTAAGTTACCATTATCCATTTCATATACATCATGATGATATCCACCTGGTAATGAATATTCATAATATATTTTACCAGTAAGATCCATCTCAGTAAGACCGGTAGTATAATATGGATTATTTATTAATCTATTTGTACTTAGAAGTAAGTTACCATTGTTTAATGTTTTAATATCCCATAGATATTTATCAGTTAAATACCATCTAACATCACCATTATTATCGTAAGCAGCTGTATAACCGGTAGAAGAAGGAGTAACAAAATATAATTTATTATCAGTACTATCTTCTTTATTATTCATAACATCGGTAGGAAGAATCATATCATTAGGTAATTTATCAGTTTTAATATTCAATTTATACTTTTTGTTATTTACTTCAAGTATTACTTCGTTATTAGCATCAGGATATAAACCATAAATAGGTAATATATGTTTTTTACTTGGAGTAAAAGTATTTTTTATTGTTGTACTTTCATCTTTACCTACAATAGTTATTTTTGGTGTAGTAAGATCATTAGTTTCAAATATAACAAGTGCGGTAAGAGGAGATATACCATATGGATTTAGTATTATTTTAGGATTACTTGCTGAATATTTAGTATTATTTAGATACTTATCTTCAATATTAGATTGTTCAACTAAAATATCTTCCTTTATATCAACACTCTTAAATGATTCAATATGATTGTATATTATAATTGAAAGTATACAAGCAAATATAATTAGAATAATAAATTTGTATTTAGTTTTCATTAATTTCACCTTCAGCTTCCTTTAATCTAGGTACTAGTCCAATTCCATCAGTACGATGAGGAGGTAATTGGTATACATCATGACCTGGATATTCATTTCCTTCTATTAGAATAGGTCCATTAGGAGTAATACATACATCCCATCCAATATATCCTATTTGAGGAACAATTTGCGCAATTTCTTTTAACATCTTTAAAGTTTCTTTCCATTTTGGTATTTTAAATCCTATAATTTTAGTTCCTGTAAGTGGATGTTTATCATATAAATTACCTTTTTTATCTAAGGCAGGATATTCAATTATTCCTGTTTTAATATTTATAGGAACGACAAGTCCATCATTATTAAAATTATCAACGATTTTATTATTACCAATTCTAAGATATGCAGCAAATAAAGTTGTTTTTTTACCTTTAGTTAGTGTGACCGCTCTTATAGTATTAACACTAACTGGATGAAGTTTATTTAAGTCTTTATGTTGATTAGCAACTTCTTCAAGTAATAATAAGTTTTTTTTCTTTAAATAATTATATAGCTTTCTAGGAGTATAGTCTTTAATACTTATTTTAATAATACCATCACCGTGAGTACCGATAGTAGGCTTTGCCATAATAGTATCTTTATTACTTATGAATTTTGAAAAACTTTTATAATCATCTAAATATAACCAATCTCTTTTTACATACTTTTTAAATTTCTCATTAAACTTATCTTTATTTTCGAAATAGCACTTATAATCATAATTGTTATATTTTTTAATTAAACTATTATTTATACCACGAGTAAGAATAGTTTTTCTTTGATCTTTACTTAGTTCATACATTTTAAATAACCAATAATCCATATATCCTGCTTGATATTTAAAACCACAGTAAATAACATCAAAGAAAAGTTTAATTCTATTTATACCAGTTTCTTTATGTATCTCATCTATTTTATTGAACATAGCTTTATAATTCATATCGAATAATCTTCTAATAACAAATTTTAATTTACCCATTTTTTTCACCCTTACTATACATATATATTTCATTTAAATTATAGCACGTATAAAGTAATAAGTAAATTAATGAATAAAAAGTATTTTTGATATCAATATAATTATGAAAGGAGATTTTATGTCACGCAGAAAAGTAGAAATATCTAGCGTGAATACTGCGAATATTAAAGTTTTATCAAATGAAGAACAGATTGAATTATTTAAAAGATATCAAAATGGTGATTTAAGTGCGAAAGAAGAATTAGTAAACGGAAATTTAAAATTGGTTCTTAGTGTATTAAAAAAGTTCAATAATCGAAGTGATAATTTAGATGATTTGTTTCAAGTAGGTTGTATTGGGCTTATTAAGGCTATTGATAATTTTGATTTATCATATGGTGTTAAGTTTTCTACTTATAGTGTCCCAATGATAAGTGGTGAGATTAAAAGAACACTTAGAGATGATAATAGTATTAGAATATCACGTAGTATTAAAGATACTGCATATAAGGCATTAAAAATGAAAGAAAAACTTACTAATGAGTTAGATAAAGAACCAACAATTGAAATGATTGCGAAAGAACTAAATTTACCAGTTTATGATATAACTAATGCGATTGATTCTACTAAAGATACAATTAGTATGTCAGAGCCAATATATAATGATGGAGGGGATACTATTTATTTAGAAGATCAGTTAGCCGATAAGAAAAATACTATATATGATGAAGGAGATAGAATAGATCTTAGAAGTGCGCTTAATAAAATAAAAGAAAAAGAAAGATATATATTATTTTCTAGATATATGATGGGTAAGACACAAATGGAATTATCTAAAGAAATAGGTATATCTCAAGCTCAAGTATCTAGATTAGAAAAATCTGCAATTGATTCAATAAAAAAGATGATTACATAAATAGATATAAAGTATCTATTTTTTTATATTTCATATAATTAAAATGGTGATAGTATGCGTTTATCTGATTTACAAGATAAAGATGTTGTCAATATTTATGATGGAAAAAGAATTGGTAATATCATTGATGCTAATATTACTATAGATGGAAATTTAGATAGTTTAATAGTAGAGAAAACTAAATTTATTATTTCTAGATTTTCTACTGGAAATGAGATTGAAGTAAAATGGTCTCAGATAGAAAAAATAGGGGAAGATGTTATTTTAGTAAAATTAATTTTATAATTTTATAATTTGTGTTATAATCAGATTAGGTGATATTAGTGAAAGTTTTGTTATATACTGAAGGTTTAAAAGCTATATCTAAATCAGGTTTAGGTAAAGCTATAAATCATCAAAAGAAAGCATTAGAAGATAATGGGATTGAATATACAACAGATATTCACGATAATGATTATGATATTTTACATTTAAATTATTATGGTCCTATATCATATGAATACGCTAAAAAAATGAAGAAGAGAGGCAAAAAAATCATCTATCATGCTCATTCTACAGAAGAAGATTTTAGAAATTCTTTTATTGGTAGTAATATGGCCGCACCATTATTTAAGAAATGGTTAATTAAGTGCTATAGCTTAGGAGATTATATAATTACTCCAACTGAGTATTCAAAGAGACTTTTAAAAGATTATGGTATGAAACCACCTATAGTTGCAATTAGTAATGGTATAGATACTAGTTTTTTTGAAAGAAATGAAGAAAAAGGTAAAGAATTTAGAAAAAAATATGGATATACTGATGATGATAAAGTTATTATAGGAATTGGATTATATATTGAACGAAAAGGTATTTTAGATTTTGTAGAATTAGCTAAAAGAATGCCTCAGTATAAATTTATATGGTTTGGATATAGTCCTTTATCTGTTTCTCCTTCTAATATTAGGAAGGCTGTTACTACTAAGTTAGATAATTTACATTTTGCTGGGTATGTAGAACCAGATGTGATACGTAGTGCATTATCAGGAGGAGATTTATATTTATTTCCAACTTTAGAGGAGACAGAGGGTATTCCTATCTTAGAAGCACTTACATCTAAGATTCCAACTCTTATTCGTGATATACCTGTATTTGAAGAATATGAAGATAAGAAAGTTGTATATAAAGCAAAAGATGTAGATGATATGGAAATAAAAATAGATGAAATATTATCAGGTAAATTACCATCATTAACTGAAGAAGGCTATAAAATAGCTAAGACAAAAGATGTAAAAATAGTTGGTAAACAATTAATAGAAATATATAAAAAAGTATTAGAAGAAGAATAAATTGAAAGAATGATTATATGAAGAGAAATACTATTGTAGTAATAATTGTATTAATAACGTTTATAGGGGTAAATCTATGGATACACTTAGATAAAAAGAACTGGAAAGAATATAATATTACTTTTAAAGCTTTTGATAAGGATGTAAAAATTATTATTTATGATAAAGAAGGAGACGTTGATAAATACTTAGAACAAGCTAAAAAAATATATAATAAGTATGATCAACTAACTGATACTAAAAAGAAATATAAAAATAATTTATATGTAATTAATCATAGAAAAAAACAAAAAGAATTAAATGAAGATTTAAAAGATATGATTGAATTTGCTAATAAGAACAATATATATATAAATAATAATGAATTAGTTACATATTGGAATGGAATATTTACATATGAAAGACCATTACCAACTAAAGAAGAATTAGATAAAATAGATGTAAGAAAAGAATTAATCAATATAGAAAATAATACTATAACTAATGAAATAGTAGATATAAATATGGATTATATTAGAGAGTACTATGTTACTAATAAAGTAGTTGATTATTTTAAGGATAATAAAATAGATAATTATTTAATTAATGTTGATGGGAATGTTACTTTAGGTAAAAACTATGAAGGTGATTTTTCTACCGCAATTATGAATCCAATAAATAATGAAATGATGAATATAGTTTATGGTAATAATATAAGTATA
This sequence comes from uncultured Bacillota bacterium, assembly GCA_946540075.1. Classification (GTDB taxonomy): domain Bacteria; phylum Bacillota_I; class Bacilli_A; order RF39; family UBA660; genus CAMNHZ01. Next base: position 19,693 of record CAMNHZ010000007.1, on the reverse strand, counting down.
GTATCAATAGGGAAGAATAATACTTATTATACTATTAATGGTAAGAGATATACTAATATTATTAATTTAGATACAAAAATGCCATATGATAATGTATTATCAGTAACTAGTGTATCATCTGATATACTTAATAATGGTATAAATGCATATAAAATATTTAGTATGAATTTAAAAGATTCTAAAGATTATATAAAAAACACCAATGAAGGTGTATTGTTAATTAATAATAAACAGAAAATAATTATTAATAAGAAATATAAAATGTATTCAACAAAACAAAAATAATAAAAAAGAGTTCAATTATCTTGAACTCTTTGTTTTTTCTTCTTCTTTAATTTCGTTAATTTTCATTAAATTATAATCATTAATTTTAGATATTAATTGTCGTTTTTTATTAATGATGTTTTGAAGTAAAGCATATCTAAATAATAATGATTTATTGCCCTTGTTTTCACTTGCGTAATCAAATTTATTATTTATAAATCCTAGGAAATTTTCTAGTAAATTATTATCATCAAGTATTTGACCTAAAGATATATTTACTTTTTTATCATTGTCAAAACTATTTTCTACACAATACATTTTTAATAAATTTAATAATTCAATAGAAATATCTTTTTGATTATTTTTGCTTTTATACTCATCATTTATTTTTATTGCTTGATTTACAAGTGTAGCTATATCTGATTTTAATTGTTCACTATGTTCAGATATTTCATCATATTCATCAACTAAAAAGTCAATAGGAATATTAATCTTGTTTCCATTTTTACTTCTATGTTCAACGAATACAATATCACTGATGTTCTTTCTTTTCATTTAATCAACCTCTCTTACTTTACTTTTTTTAATGTTTTTTCTTGTTGTAAGCTTAATGCTTCTTCATAATCATTATAATACATATTTAAATAATTTAAAAAATTATTTAAATATGTATTATATTTTGATTCAAATTTTTCTGATTTGTTTTCAATTTTTTGATTTTGTTTATTCTTTAATAAGTTTTCTCTTTTTTTATAAGCATATACTTGTCTATTTAAGAAATTATTTATATCAACGACACCTTTAATATCAGCTTCATCATTAAAATAGTCAGGATCAGTTAAAGCATCCAAAACACTTTTTGTACTATTTTTTAATGATTGTATTTCATTGTCAATTAATATCTTATTCCATTCTTCTGTAAATAATGCATCAATAGGCATTGATAAATTATATATATTTTCTTGGTTAATATTAATAGTATCATTGTCATAATCTACATCAAAATTCTTTTTAAAATTATCATAAGAATTAAATTGTGTTGCAGATCCTACTTCTTGTAACATCTCATTAAGAATATCCATTGTTGAATGTGTAAGTGCCTCTTTGTGAATTAAATTTTTGTATAATTGTTTATATTGTTCTTTATTCATTATATTCGACCCTCCATCGGCTAAATATATTAGCACAACTTGGTATTTAAGTCAAATTTTGATATAATATCTTAGGTGAAAAAAATGATTAAGAAAATTAATTTGATATCATTAATGGTTTTAATGTTTGATATAGTTATAAAAATGATTGTTACAAGTACTTTAAAACTTAATTCTAGTATTATTATAATACGTGATTTTTTCGCATTTACTTATGTTAGAAACAATGGTGCAGCATTTAGTATTTTAGAGGGTAATAGATTGTTACTTATTGTAGTTGCGCTTATAGTTGTTGTTATGTTATATAAGTATTTATCTAGTTTAAAGACAATAAGTTCATTAGAAACTATATATTATGGGTTACTTATTGGTGGAATATATGGTAATTTAATTGATCGAATTATTCATAGTTATGTGATTGATTATTTTGATTTTACAATAATTGGTTATAATTTTCCAATCTTTAATTTGGCGGATATTTGTATTGTAGTTAGTATATTTTTAATGATGTTAGATATAGTAAGGGGTGATAGTAATGAAAGAAATAAAAATTCTTGAGGATTTAGGTAGAATTGATAGTTATTTAACTAAAGAAACAGGTTTTAGTCGTAGTAAGATTCAAAAGATGCTTAAAGAAAAATATATTATGGTGAATGATAAGTGTATTAAGAGTAGTTATAGTCTAAAACCAGGTGATGTTATTAAAATAGAAGAGTATAAAGAACCAGAAATGAATCTTGATCCTGTTAATATGAATCTTGATATTGTATATGAAGATGATGATGTTATAGTTGTAAATAAAGCTAATGGGGTTGTTGTTCATCCTGCAGTTAGTAATAAATCCAATACTTTAGTTAATGGTCTTTTATATCATTCTAATAGTTTAAGTGATATTAATGGTGAATTTAGACCTGGTATAGTTCATAGAATAGATGCATATACAACTGGTCTTTTAATGGTTGCGAAGAATAATGAAGCTCATGCTTCGCTTGCTAAACAATTAGAAGAAAAAACTACAACTAGAAAGTATGTTGCTTTAGTTTGGGGAGTTATTAATAATGATACAGGAACAATTGATGCTCCTATTGGTAGAGATGTTAATGATAGAAAAAAAATGAGTGTAACTTCTGTTAATAGTAAGAAAGCTATTACTCATTTTAAAGTATTAAAAAGATATAAAGATGCAACCCTTATTGAATTAAAATTAGAGACAGGACGTACTCATCAAATTAGAGTTCATATGAATTATATTGGACATCCAATTGTAAATGATCCTGTTTATGGAAGAAGAAAACTAATTGATAATTCAGGACAATGTTTACATGCTCAAACTTTAGGGTTTATTCATCCTAGAACAGGTAAATATATGGAGTTTTCTAGCGAATTACCTGATTGTTTTAAACATATTTTAGATATGTTTAAAGATTCATAAAGAAGACTAATAATCCATATATAACGGCGAATGTATCCCAGAATATATATGGAAGCAATAGTTTTGAAGATTTTTCATCTAATTCTTTGGTTTCATAGTATAATATTATTGTTGTAACAAAGATTATAACACTATCTACAAATCCTAAAAAGGGACTTTTAAGGATAAAAAAGAAATAAGTATATAATTGATTAAAGATATAGTTTATTACTAAAATAGTAATATATTCTTTGTTGAACCCATGTTTATTTATTATTTTGTATGAACTAAAAGCAAGTAATATATAAATTGTAGTCCAAGCAATCCCAAAGATTATACCTGGTATTTTAAATGGAAGGTTTAGACTTTCATAAAAAGCTATATCAGTAGGGAATATTATTGTACTTAGAAACCAAGGTATTAATAATAGTATAAAGAATATATATCGCATATCATCACCAATATGATATTATGCTGTTAAAGATAAAATATGAGGAGGTATTATGGAAATTTCAGAAAAAGATAATGAACTAGTAATGAAATTATTACATTATTTTATTACAGAACAAGAGTATTCACCAGTAATATTACATGGAGCACAAAATGAAATTTGGCTTGAAAATTTTTCAAGTGATTATAAAATAGTTAGAATTGTAACTAATTATATTCATAATAATGAACAACTTAATTTTGATATATTTAAAACAAGACAAATAGCTAAAAAGATAAAATCTAAAACATTTTCTTTTTCAATCAATGTTATGTCTATATTTTTGAATTTAGGGGATAATGTTGTTTTAGAAAATGGTGAAATGATTAATAAGAATATAAGTTGTGTAAGTTTAAAAGATATTAAAGATCTAGAAAAACATAAATTAATAATTGATGCTTTTCCTGATATTGCTAAAGAAACTAACTTTAAAGAACAAGGAATGGAATTGTTTGTTAAGATAACAAGTGAAATAGGTATGAAAAATGAAACTGAAAGTAAAAAAGCTGAAGAAGTATTCAAAGAAAAGAAACCTGTCGTTACTTATGGATTAATAGCTATAAATGTAATTATATTTGTTCTTATGTATATTTTAGGATATGGAAGTACTAATGTAGCAACGTTAATTAGATTTGGTGCTCAATATAAACCATTAGTTTTAAATGGAGAGTATTATAGACTACTTACTAGTGCATTTCTACATATTGGAATTATTCATTTACTTTGTAATATGTATTCACTATATATTATTGGTAGCCAAGTTGAGAATTTTTATGGAAAAGCAAAGTATTTAGTTATCTATTTATTTAGTGCTTTTACAGGTAGTTTATTATCATTATTATTTGTTGATACTATTTCTGCAGGTGCTAGTGGAGCAATATTTGGTCTATTAGGATCAATCTTATACTTTGGATATCATTATCGTGTTTATTTAGGAACAGTAATTAAATCACAGATTATTCCTATTATATTTTTAAATTTATTAATAGGGTATTTGACACCAGGAATAAATAATTTTGCTCATGTAGGTGGTTTAATTGGTGGGATTCTTATATCTAAAGCTGTAGGAGTTAAGTATAAATCAAGTAAGAGTGATATTATTAATGGTATTATAATGACTGTAATATTAACAATGTTCTTAATATATATGGCATTCTTTAAATAAAAAAATAATCCGTTTTTGGATTATTTTTTGTTTATATTTTTCTATATAGTCCTATAGCTAGACCTAGAATAACTACATCTTTTAATATTATAGGATCCATAGTATCATTTTCAGGTTGTAATCTAAAATGATCATCTTCTTTGTAATATGTTTTTAAAGTAACTTCGTTATCTTCATTCATCGCAACTACGATTTGACCATTACGGGCAGTATTTTGCTTTTGAACAATAACTATATCACCATCATGAATTCCGGCATTTATCATACTTTCACCATTTACAGTTAAAGTAAATACTTCTTTATTGTTAGGTTTTAAATAGGCAGGCAAACTGAAATACTCATTTGGATTTTCAATAGCTTCAATTGGATTACCAGCAGTAATTTTACCAAGTAATGGAACATCAACAACATTATCATTTTTGTTGGCATATTCATTTTCTACTAATAATTCTAATGCACGATTTTTAAATCCTTTTTTGCGAATAAAACCTTTATTCTCTAAATTTTGCAAATGAGCATGAATAGTTGCAGGACTTGATAGTCCTAGTTCTGACCCGATTTCTCTTACAGTTGGTGGATATCCGTTAGAGACAATATATTTTTTTATGTATTCAAGAATATCTTGTTGCCTTTTAGTTAATTTTTCCATTTGGCGGCCTCCTTTTTAATCACACGACTATATTAACACATTATTTACAAAAAGTCAAACGAATGTTCGAAAATACATTGACACAAACAAGTGTTCGTGATAATATTAATGTGTAAGAAAGAGGAGGTTATAATTATGAAAGAATTATTTAGAAGTAAAACTATGATAGGATTTATGGTGTTAGTACTATCAATGTCATATTTTAGTGGTGTTAATGCTAAGAAAAATGAAAATGGTATTGTTAGAGAAAATGATAATAATCTCGTCTATGTTGATACTAAATAAGAATACTATCTAATTAGTATTTTTTTTATATGTATGATATAATACTTAAAGTAATGGAGGTTTAAATTATGAATGAATTTAATAATGATATTAATAATAACGAAAATGATGTAATAGAAGAAATTCGTGATGAAGACAACCTTGAAAACTTAGATGAAGAAAATGAAGAAGAAGTAAAAAATGACAATAATAAAGCAGATTCTTCAAATAATAAGGGGTCACATAAATCAAGTAAATCACATACTAAAGAAAAAGTTGTAGAAAAAGTTAAAGAAAAAGATAAGAGTGATAATAAGAAAGATAAGAATAAAGAACGTTATGATTCTAGAAATCAAAATAATGATTTTTATTATCGTGAGAAACCTGTTGTTGTAAAACAGGGAGTAAATCCACTTATGGCATTTATATTATTTGTTCTTATTATGATATTTATTGGTGGATGTGGGTTACTTCTTTATATAAAATATCGTCAAGATAATAATAAGACTAACAATAATAATAAAGAAGCTACTGAAAATGTTAATACAAATTCTTCTAATTCTAATGGTACTACTAATAATGTATCAGATGAACAATTAGATTTAAGTAATACAGTTGTTCAAACATTATATAGTTATGTTAAAACTACTGGATTAGAAGATAAATTATTAAATAATGCCTTAGCATCATCAGGAAGTGCTAGTTCACTTAAAAATAGTGTTAAGAACTATTTAGGATATAGATTATTATATGAAAGTGATATTGATACAGGTAAGTGTTCAGATTATTCTAAATTATTATCAGATACATCTGAATATACATGTGGAAGTAATGATGATGATAAAAGTGATGAAACTAAGATTTTAAAATCTAAATTATTAAAAGAAAAAGTTGAACTAATATTTGGACCAGGTTCATATAAAGAAGAAGATTTTAATGATAAGACATATTCAATGTATAAATATGATAAGAGTACTGATAAGTATGTATTAATCTCTAAGAAAGCTTCTAATACTGATTCTGATAGTATTGCTAAGACACTTACAAAAGCGATGAAAACAAATAACGGTATTGAACTATATGAATTTCAAGAGAATAATACTACAGGTCTTAATCGTAATGTAAAATATACTTTTATAAATAAAGCAGATGCATATTATCTAAGTAAAATAGAAGTTCAAAAATAAATTAGAAATAAAATATAAATTTAATTTTTATTTCTTTTTTCTTTCTAAAAATGATATAATTAATTAGTAATAAGGACGTGAACATAAATATGAGAAAAAATATTTCATTAGTTATAAAGGGTTTTATAATTGGTATAGCTAATATTATTCCTGGAGTAAGTGGAGGTACACTTGCAATAACTTTGGGAATCTATGAAAAGCTTATTGAGACTATTGGTCATTTCTTTAGTAATTTAAAAGAAAATCTAAAGTTTTTAATTCCGATTGGAGTAGGGGCAGGATTATCTATTGTTGTTTTAAGTAATATTATTAAGTATTCACTTAAGTATTATAAGCTTCCTACAACTTTATTCTTTGTTGGTTTAATAGTAGGTGGTTTACCACTTCTTGTTAAGAAAATAAAGGAAGATAAGAATTATAAAAAAGATTATTCTAATTATGTAGTATTATTTATAACTTTTGTTTTAGTAGCAATGTTCGCTTTTATGAAGGATTCTGGTGCGAAAGTAGTTCTAGAACATATGATGTTTATAGATTATTTAAAACTATTTTTAGTTGGTGTTGTTGCTGCTGGAACAATGGTAATTCCTGGTATATCTGGATCTTTTGTTCTTATGCTATTAGGTTATTATGAACCAATTATTAATGTTATTAGTGATGTTACTCATTTTAATAATATAATTAATAATGGATTAATTATATTACCTTTTGGACTAGGTATTATAATTGGTATTGTTGTAATTGCTAGAATAATTGAATATTTACTTAGTAAACAACCTATAAAGACATATTATGGTATTATTGGTTTTGTTTGTGCTTCATTGATTGCTATTTTGATGCCGTTATTTAGTTTGACATTTAATATTGCTAACATACTAATTGGTTTAGTTTTAATGTTTGTTGGTATTATTATTGCTTATAAGTTAGGAGATGATTAATATGAGTATATTATCTATTATAATTCTTGGAATAGTTCAAGGTATTGCTGAGTTTTTACCAATATCTTCATCAGCACATTTAATTATATTTAGGGATGTATTTGGTATTGGTAGGGGAATATCCAATAATATGGCTTTAGCGCTTGATGTTGCTCTTCATTTAGGGACATTACTTGCTATTGGTATTTATTTCTTTGATGACTTTATTTTAATGATTAAGAAAGGTTTTACTAAAGGGATTAAAGATGATAATGGTAAGATTATGTGGTATTTAGTTATAGCTACTATACCTGCTGCTATATTTGGTGTTCTTTTTGAAGATGTAATTGAAAATGCTGTTAGAACTAATTATATATTAATCGCACTTTGTTTAATTATAATGGGTGTTATTATATATTTAGTTGATAGAAGTATGGAACAAACAAATAATTTAAGAACAATGACTTTAAAGGATGCTTTTATTATAGGGTGTAGTCAAGTGTTTGCTTTAGTTCCAGGTTTTTCTAGGTCTGGTACTACTATTGCAGCTGGTAGAGCATTAAAAATGGATAGAGAAGATGCTGCTAAGTTTTCGTTTTTCTTATCTGCACCTGTTGTTTTAGGAGCAGTCACATTAACACTATTAAAAAAAGCTACATGGAAAGTTATCGCTTCTAATTTATTAATATTTATTATTGGTATTTTAGTCGCATTTATATCAGGTATGATATGTATTTCATTCTTACTTAAATATATTAGAAAGAATGATTTTAAGATATTTATGTGGTATAGATTATTTATTGGAATAGTTGTTATATTGATGGTTTTATTTTATCTATAATAAAATAAACTATATATAAGTAAGCATAATTTATGCTTGCTTTTTTCATATTTGATTTATTTTAAGTATAAAAAATGGTATAATATTACCTAGTGGTGAGTAATATGAAAAGTAATGAAGTAGATATAAATAGGGTTACTCCTATGATGAGACAATACTTGGAAATAAAAAGACAAAATAATGATCTTATTTTGTTTTTTCGCCTTGGTGATTTCTATGAAATGTTTTTTGAAGATGCTACTTTAGTGTCACATGAATTAGAACTTACCTTAACAGGTAAATCATGCGGATTAGATGAAAGAGTTCCTATGTGTGGGATACCATATCATGCAGCTAATGCATATATTGAAAAGTTAGTTGATAAAGGATATCGTATTGGTATTTGTGAACAATTAGAAGATGCTAAAAATATTAGTAAGGGTATTGTTAAAAGAGGGATTATTCAAATAATATCTAAAGGTACTATTTTAAATAGTGATGCTTTAGATGAAAAAGAAAACAATTATATTTGTAATATTCTTGATTTTAATCATGCTTATGGAGTTAGTTATTCAGATATATCAACTGGAGAAATATATACTCTGTTGGTTGAACATAATATTAGTAAGCTAATTACTCAAATAGTTAGTATTGGAGTAAAAGAAGTTATAATAAGTAGTAAAGTTGATAGTAGTGTTAAAGGGTTACTTAAGAATCAATTTAAGTTAAATATAGTTGTTAGTGATGATATCGTTAATTATGATGAATATGAATATATTTATAAAGATTTAAATGATCCAAGATTAATTGAAACTATAAAACATTTACTTACATATATAAATGATACTCAAAAAAGAAGTTTGTCTCATTTACAGAAAGCTATTCTAAAAGTAGATGATGAATATTTAAAAATGGATATTCATACTAAAAGAAATTTAGAATTAACGGAGACATTAAGATTAAAACAACGTAACTATTCTTTAATTTGGTTACTTGATAAAACTAAGACTGCGATGGGATCACGTATGCTTAAATCATATATTGAAAACCCTTTAGTAGATAAAGATGAGATTGAAAAAAGATATGATGTAGTAGAAACATTACTTGAAGAATTTATTCTAAAAGAAGATCTAAGTAATTTATTATATGAAGTATATGATTTAGAAAGATTAAGTGGACGTGTAGCCTTTGGTAATGCTAACGCAAGAGATTTATTACAATTAAAAAACTCTTTAAGAGTACTTCCTAGTATTAAAGAAATACTTAAAAAGATTAATTATTCAAAGACTTTTGATACATTAGATGAATTATATAGATTACTAGAAGATAGTATTTATGAAAATCCACCTATTACTTTAAAAGAAGGTTATTTAATTAAAGAAGGATATAATAAAGAATTAGATGAACTTAAAAGTCTTCGTAAGGGTGGTAAAGATTTTGTTGCTCGTTTTGAGAATGAAGAAAAAGAACGTACAGGTATTAAGAACTTAAAAGTTGGATATAATCGTGTTTTTGGTTATTATATTGAAGTATCTAAAGGACAAACTAATTTAGTTAAAGATGAATATGGATATGAAAGAAAACAAACTTTAGCTAATGCTGAAAGATATATTAGTCCAGTATTAAAAGAAAAAGAATCATTAATACTAAATGCTGAAGAAAAGATTATTGATTTAGAATATGAATTATTTAATCATATTCGTGATATTGTTAAAAACTATATACCAAAGTTACAGGAAGCTTCTAAAGTAATAAGTGAAATAGATGTTATGCAATCATTTGCTACTGTTACAGAAGAAAATAATTATGTAAGACCAATACTTACTACTGATAGAACATTAGAAATTATTAATGATAGACATCCTGTTATTGAAAAAGTTTTAAATGTTCCATTTGTTCCTAATGATATTAAGATGGATAAGAATACTGATATATTACTTATAACAGGTCCTAATATGGCAGGTAAATCTACTTATATGAGACAACTTGCAGTAACAGTAATAATGGCTCAAATAGGATGTTTTGTTCCTGCTGATGAGGCTCATATGCCAGTATTTGATGCTATATTTACTAGAATTGGAGCAAGTGATGATTTAGTAAGTGGTGAATCTACATTTATGGTTGAAATGTCTGAAGCAAATAACGCTATTAGTAATGCAACCAGTAACAGTTTAATCTTATTTGATGAATTAGGTCGTGGAACGGCAACATTTGATGGTATGGCTTTAGCTCAATCTATAATTGAATATATATCAGAAAATATTAAAGCCAAAACTTTATTTTCAACTCATTATCATGAATTAACTGATTTAGAAGATACATTAAAGAATATTAAAAATATTCATGTTAGTGCATATGAAGAGAATGGTAATATTACATTCCTTCATAAAATTGAAGAAGGAAGTATTGATAAAAGTTATGGTATCCATGTTGCTAGATTAGCTAAACTACCAAATAAAATTATTGATAGAGCAAGTAAAATATTAAAAGTTTATGAAGATAAAGAATTTAATCGTGATATAAAAGTTCAAGAAAGTTTCCCTTTAGATGAACTAATGAAAACAAGTGAAGATTCTAAGTTAAAAGAAGAATTAGATAAAATTAATCCATTAGAAGTTAGTCCAATGGAAGCTCTTAATATATTAGTAAATTTAAAAAATATATCAAAAGATGATACAAATTAATTATTTTTGTATTATAATATAACTATAGGAGGATGTATAGTATGGATTTATTGAAAAAAGAGAATTGGTGGGTATGGCTTATAATTACAATTCTATCTAATGAAGTTGCAGTAGTTGTTTTAGCTGCATTACTAAAAGTTTTTAGAAAAGATGCTTGGTATGCAAAATGGCAAAATTGGTTAATTGGTGCATTATGTTTAATATTCCCAGTTTTCATAATGTTCGCAATATTTATGATTCAAATTACTTGTGAATCAGCTGCTAAATTAGATGTTCCTGGTAAAGAAATCTATTTATCACCATATGTATGGATTATTGGTATAATAATACCAGTACTTGGATGGGTTCTTCTTGGTGTATTATCATTATATTTAACTATATATACTATAGTTATGTTATACCGTGGAGCTGGAGAAAAATACATTAAATAAATCGTAATTAAGTACCCTATAAAAACACATAGTTGATTCTATGTGTTTTCTTTAACACTTCCTCTGTCCGCCCAGTAATCACACTTTCTAAATCAAAACTAGCTTAATATTTGAATAGGTTCATTAAAAAATTAGTGGACTTATTTTTTATAGAATTAGATAATAAAATATTGAATGCTTATTATTTCTATTTATAAGTTAAATTTTGTATGAAAAATTGGTTACATATGATAAAATGGTATTATGAGGTGGTTATATGACTAAGTTAAGTAGAAGTGAGTTAAGAAATAAAATAATGACTATTTTATATCAAATTAATGTTTATAAACAAAATAAAATGAGTTTTAATATAGATGATGTTATTAATGAAGTTTTAGATTATGAAAATGAATTTGTTAAGGATATTGTATATGGTGTTGTGACATATCAAAATGAGATTGATTCATTGGCTAATAAGTATTTAAATAATTGGACAATAGATCGTTTAGGTAATACTGATAGTGCAATACTTAGAGTTGGTATATATGAATTAGTTTATACAGATACTCCTCCTATAGTCGCAATTAATGAAGCTATAGAACTTGCTAAGAATTATAGTGATGATGATGTTCGTAAGATGATTAATGGTGTGCTTGATAAGGTTTATCATGAAAAAATAGGAGAATAAAATGAATGAAGATAAGTATCTATCTGTTAGTGCGTTAACCAGATATTTAAAGTATAAATTTGATAGTGATAATAATCTTAGAACGGTATTTTTAAAGGGTGAAATATCAAATTTTAAGTCTCATACTAGGGGACACTTTTATTTTTCAATAAAGGATGATACTAGTAAAATAAATGCGATTATGTTTAGTAGTAATGCTAGTAAAATAAAGTTTAAACCTGAAGATGGAATGAAAGTTTTATTAGTTGGACGTGTTAGTGTTTATGAGGCAACTGGTAATTATCAGATTTATGTTGATGAAATGCAAGAAGATGGAGTAGGTAATTTATATATTGCTTTTGAAAAGTTAAAAGCTAAACTTGCGAAAGAAGGATTATTTGATAAAGATAAAAAGAAACCTATTCCTAAAATTCCTGAAAGAATAGGTATTATAACTGCTCCAACCGGTGCGGCTATAAAAGATATTATTTCAACAATAAGACGTAGGTTTCCGTTTAGTGAGACAATATTATTCCCTTGTCTTGTTCAAGGAGAATTAGCCGCACCTGATATTGTAAAGAACATTAAATTAGCTAGTACATATGATTTAGATGTTTTAATTGTTGGACGTGGTGGAGGATCTATTGAAGATTTATGGGCCTTTAATGAGGAAATAGTTGCTCGTGCGATATATGAGTGTGATATACCAATAATTAGTGCGGTAGGGCATGAAATTGATTTTACAATAGCTGATTTTGTTGCTGATATGCGTGCTCCTACACCAACTGGTGCAGCTGAAATGGCTGTTCCTAATATGTCAGATTTAATAAATCATATAAAACAACTTAATATTAGATTAAATGAAAGTATTTATAAAAAGATTAATTATCAAAAACTATATTTAGATAGTATTAAAAATTCTTTTGTAATAAAGAATCCAATGATTATGTTTGATAATAAAAAACAAAATCTGGATATGCTTATAGAAAGATTAAGAATTGTTCTAACTAATAGAATAAAGCAAGAAAAATTAAGAATAGAAAATATAAAAAATAGTTATGTTTTAAATAATCCTGATTCTTTATATAAAGATGCAAGAAATAACTTGAATAATTTGATTGAAAAATTAGAACTTGTTAATCCATTAGGAATACTTGCTCGTGGTTATTCAATAGCTTATAAGGATAAAAATGTAGTTAGTAGTACAAAAGGTATTAAAAAAGATGATAAACTTAATATTAAATTAAATGATGGTAATCTTGATGTTATAGTAAGTAAGGTTAATAAATAAGGAGATATGTTATGAGTAAAAATGAACAAAAATTTGAAGATAAAATAAAAGAATTAGAAAAAATTATTAATGAATTAGAGAATGGTAATACTAATCTTGACGAGTCAATTGAAAAGTATACAAAAGCAATGAAATTAGTAAAAGAATGTGATGATAAATTAAAAGGTATCGAAAAAGAAGTAAGTAAAATTGTAAACAGTGATGGTAAGTTAGAAGATTTTAGTATTGATTCTAATGACTAAAATAATCTATTACTTGCAACATAAAAAAAATGGTAGTATAATTAATTTGTGTTTGGAGGTATAATAATGAACAAAGTGAATGTTAATTATAGTAATGGTAATTTTTTCTTTAAAGAAACTAAAGATGTTGTAGATAGAAATCAATTTATTAATGAAATATTAAATAGAAAATATGATGATGTTATATCTTCTTCAGATGAAAAAAACACAAAGATACAATTTATACTAAATAATAAAGAAATTGTAGTAAGTGTTCCTAGAGATGAAATGATCTTAATAAATAGATTAGAAAATGCTCCAGTAAAAGATAACAAAGTTAAATCAGGTATAAATAAGAAAGCTGCGATTGGAGCAGCAGTAGCAGCACTTACAGCTGGAAGTGTAGCAGGATATAATACTGTTGTAAATACTGTAGGTGAACAATCAAAATCTGCAGTTGAAGAAAAAGAAATGGATGAAACTAAAGAAAGAATTGTCGATAGTATTTTTGATCAATTACGTTATATAAGAACAAAATTAGATGAAGAATATGCTTTTAATAAAAGTAAAGTTGGTAAATTATTAAATAAAAATGATGAAGAGTTAAAAAAACTAGCTTTAGAAGTATATGATGCTCTTTTAGAAAGTAATACTAAAGATGAATTAATGTCAGATGTAAAATCAACCGCAATATATACAAAAATGGATTATGTTTTAGAAACGATTGCTAATAAAGAAGTTTCTCTTGTTAATGAGGATGCGGAACAAGAAGATTATGATTTAAATTCAGTTAATGCAACTGTTACTGTAAAATCTAGATAAATTTAAAATATCATGTTATATGATATTTTTTTTAATCCATATTATATAATGTAGTCTGTATATATAAGGAGATGTTTAAATGATTATTAAAAAATTTAAACAAATACTTACTTTGATTCTTCTTATTATTAGTATGCCATATACAGTACTTGCTTATTCAGATTATATATATGCCGGTGGTGAAAATATTGGTATAGAAGTTAATTCTAAAGGTGTAGTTATTATAGGTTCTTATAATGTTGGAAACGTAAGTCCAATCCATGATGCAAATCTAAAACTAGGTGATAGAATTATTAGTATTAATGATAAAAATATTAATAATGTCGATGATATGGTCTCTCTTATTAATGAAAATGGTTCAAAAGGAAATATTACGATTGGATTTTTAAGAGGTGACAAGAAATATACAACTACATTAAAAATAATAAAGGATAATACTGGTATATATAAAACGGGACTTTATGTAAAAGATAGTATAACTGGTATTGGTACGCTTACTTTTGTCGATCCAAATACTAAGATATTTGGTGCTTTAGGGCACGAAATAACTTTAAATAATACAAATCAATTATTAGAAGTGAAAGACGGTAAGATATTTGATTCAAAAGTAACTAGTATTGAACGTAGTGAAGATGGTATTCCAGGTGAGAAAAATGCTATTTATACTCCGGATAAAGTAAATGGTAAAGTTCTTAAAAATACCACTAAAGGAGTCTTTGGTACTTATACTAGTGATAATACTAATCAGAAATTATATAAAGTCGTTAAGCCAAGTAATATAAAAATTGGAGCAGCTAAAATTAGAACTGTTATACAAGGTAATAAAGTTGAAGAATTTGATATTAATATTATTAAAATAATAAATAACAAGGATGTAAAAAACATTTTATTTGAAGTAACTGATAATAAGTTATTATCAGCAACTAATGGCATAGTTGCAGGTATGAGTGGTTCTCCAATTATACAAGATGATAGAATTGTTGGGGCTGTAACTCATGTAGTAGTAGATAATCCAATTCGTGGATATGGTGTATTTATAACTAATATGTTAGAAGAAGCAGAGAAATAAGAGACATTTTGTCTCTTTTTTTATAAATTTGTTTTAATTATTATATTTTATGATATAATATCCTTATAAAGAATATGTGGGAAGTGATATTAGTGAAAACACCACTTAGGTTTCAAATGACTGAATTTGATTGCGGTAGTGTTTCATTACTGAATGCAATTAGTTATTTGTTTGAAAGAGAAGAGATACCTAGTGAATTAATTAGGTTGGTATCAGTTTATACATTGAACTGTTATGATGAAAAAGGTAAACTTGAAGAGCAAGGTAAATCAAAAGAGGCTAGAAATTTACTTAATATTTGGTTTAATGAGCTAACTATACGAAATAATTTTGATTTACATTGTAATTTATATCAAGGTAAGTCTGTTGATATTGATAAATTGAAATTATGGCTTGATAATGATGGTGTCGCAGTAATTAAAGTATATAAAGGTAATTCTATGCATTATGTATTACTTACTGGTATTGATGATAGATATGCTTATTTATGGGATCCATATTATCTAGATCAAAACTATTATGATAATGAGTCTTGTGTTACTATTATTTTTGATAGACCATTTAATTACAATCGTAAAGTATTATTGAGTAGATTTAATTCTGAAGAAGAAAAAGATTTTTCATTAGGTTTAATTGAAAACAGAGAATACTTACTTATAAACAGAGGAATTGAATTAATAATATAGGGTAGGGCAGGTAGTATGAAATTAATTAAAATTGATAATCAAAAAATTTCTGATCAAGCACTTAATAATTTAAATAAAATGTGTTTAAGTGTATCTAGAAAGAATAGTACTGAAATATATATATGGCATAATGATAAAGATATAATTTCTGTATTTGTATTAAAAGATTTTGGATATTGCATTTCAACTGAAAAGGAATTAGATTTTGGAATAAATCCAAAATACGAAAATTATAATTATGCTAAACAAGGATTAAAAGAAATGATTAATATGTTAAAAAAACGTAGCGATATTAAAAAGACATATATATCTACTTTTAATAAGAAAGCAATTAGTTTTTCTAGAGAATTAGGATTAGAATTTTCTAGAATACCTGAGATAATTAGTGAAGAGTTTAATCCTAAGTATGATTATTTATGTAATTTAATTAAAGATGGTGTATCTAAAAATAAAGATGCAATAATTAAATGTTGTAGTAATAATAAAATTATGTTAAAATTAGCTAGTACTTGGGTTAAAGACTTAAATAAGTATAATATTCAAAATACAATTTCATTTAATTTAAGAGAACAAAAAACAACTATATAATAGTTGTTTTTATATTATCGATAACGATTAAGTATAAATAGGAATATTTAACTATCATTTTAATATAATTAAGTGAGGTGAAATATACATGCTAAGAACTAAGATAACGGACAAACTACCAATTAACAGAAGAATGATTATTTTTCTATTCACACTATTCATACTAGGAATTATGTCAGGGGCTTTATTTATAATAATACTAAAAAATTCTGATAAAACTTTAGTAAAAGAATACTTAGAAAAATTCTTTTCACAAGTATCAACAAAGCCAGATTTATCATCTAATATAATTACTGAATTATTGGTTAATATCGGGTTAGTATTTATAATTTGGTTATTAGGAATGTCAATAGTAGGTCTACCTATTATTATATTTATATATTTTTATAAAATCTTTATTATTGGATTTTCAATTGGTAGTATACTAATTAATTATAAGTTTAAAGGACTTTTAATGGCTTTTATTTATGTCTTTCCTCATCAAGCTATCAATATTATTATATATATGATTCTTACTATGTATGCTTTAAGTTTTTCTATTAAATTTTTAAATTGTATTCTTAGAAAGAAGAAAATAGATTTTAAAAATATTATGGGTAAATACTATTTAGTTTTAGTAATATCAATAAGTTTTATTTTATTATCTACATTATATGAAATATATATTATGCCAGTTGTTTTAAACTTTATTTTAAAGTTAATTTAAGTATATAGTTTGTTGTTTTTTTTTGCTCTATATAGTATAATTGTCCATAGGAAAGAGCGATGATAGTATGAAAAAAGTTGTAATAGGAATGAGTGGAGGAGTAGATAGTAGTGTAGCTGCTATTATATTAAAGAACCAAGGATATGATGTTATTGGTCTTTTTATGCGTAATTGGGATAGTTCAATAAATAATGATATTCTTGGTAATCCTGATTTAAACAATGATATATGCCCCCAAGAACAAGATTATAATGATGCATTAGAAGTATGTAAGAAAATAGGTATACCTCTTCATCGTGTTGATTTTGTTAAAGAATATTGGGATTATGTATTTACATATTTTCTTGATGAATTAAAAAAAGGTCGTACACCTAATCCAGATATCATGTGCAACAAATATATTAAATTTGATATGTTTGTAAAAAAAGCACTTGAACTTGGAGCTGATTATATTGCTACTGGTCACTATGCTAGAATTAAAGATCATAAATTACTTAGAGGTATAGATAATAATAAAGATCAGACTTATTTCTTATCACAATTATCAAAAAAACAATTATCTAATGTATTATTCCCAGTTGGAGATTTAGAAAAATCAGAAGTAAGAAAAATAGCTCTTGAAAATGATTTAATAACCGCTAAAAAGAAGGATTCAACTGGTATATGTTTTATTGGAGAGAGAAATTTTACTAATTTCTTAAAAAACTATCTTCCTAATCAACCTGGTAAAATTGTAAATATAGAAACAAATGAAGTAATTGGAGATCATATAGGTCTTATGTATTATACAATTGGTCAAAGAAAAGGATTAAATATTGGAGGATCAACTGATAAAATATTTGTAGTAGGGAAGAATATTAAAGAAAATATTTTATATGTTGCATATAGTTCTAATAATGAATATTTAATAAGTACAGAATGTATCGTTGATACTATAAATTGGATTAGTGATACTAAACCAACTAAATGTACAGCTAAATTTAGATATCGTCAGAAGGATGTTGATGTTGAGTTAGAATATTTAACTGATGGAAATATAAAAGTTAAATATGATGGCGTAAAATCTGTTACTCCTGGACAAGCATGTGTTTTCTACTTAGGAGAAGAATGTCTTGGTGGGGGAATTATTAATGAAGTAAGAAAAAATGGTAAAAAACTTTGGTATTTATAGCACTTATTTAAGTGCTATTTATTATACATAACTTTACACCTTGACAATTGACAATAAAGATACTAAAATTATATATATAGGAGGTAACATGATGGAACGACTAAATGAAATACTACATGAATTAGGAATATCAAAAGTTAAACTAGCTAAGTTTCTAGGTGTTTCACGTCAAATGATATATAATTACCTAGAACTTGATGATATAAATAATTGGCCAAAAGATAAAAAAGTATTATTATTAAATTTATTAGGAATAAAATCTGGAGACGAAATTAAAAATATTAAAGTAGATACTGATTATATTTTAAGTGTAGAATCTAGATTAAATACTGTTTTAGAAAGCAGTTATAAGAATGTTGATAATTCTAATAATGATATTTATAGTGGACTATCTAAACAAAACGTTGAATTATTACATAGTGTTATTGAATTATTAAAAGAAAAATTAGAGGATAATACAAATGATGCTTATTATACAGTAAAGTACCTATATCACACATTACAAGCTATTAATTCATCTCCTGAAATAAAATATATGTTAGGTTACATTTCTAAAGCATCAGGATCAGTAAAAGCAAATGAATTTGTTTTTGAAGAAGAAGAACAATTTATTTTCGAAAGTATTATGTTCTCAGCAATGACTTTATATAACAATGGGGGAGCTTCTAAATCAAAATTAGCCGAAAGTCATAAGAGATTTGTTGATTATATAGAACATAAATTAGAAGAAAAAATGAGTCGTACACTCGAATTAAATACATACAAAATTCAAGCCCTAAAAGAACTTGGATATGATAAAATAACAGATAAAAATGCTGGCGAAGTATTAGAAAAGATTGCTGAAATACAATCTCGTAAGATTACAGACTAAATATTCCATTAAGGAATATTTTTTTATTCACTTCCCCTATTTATATATTTATGATAATAGGGTAGTAGTATATATATTATTAATAAATATGATTATAATAAGAGTATCAACTGTATTATGTATGATCAGTAGATAAGTAATTCATTTATAATAGTATTAATAAACATAAATAATAATAATATTAGTATT
>CAMNHZ010000006.1 GCA_946540075.1 uncultured Bacillota bacterium | reverse complement strand
AACAGGATATATAGAAGTTGTTTGACTAAAAAATGACAACTTAAATAAAAAAAATCAATTTTTTTCTTGATTTTAATATAATTTTAGTGTATAATTTTGAATGTGTGGCGTGCATTGATGTGTGAGGTTGCTGATACACCGGGATAAGTTGTTAATAATTTAAAATGGTGAATTAGGTTTTTACACGGAGCAAGTCTATACCAGATATAGGCGAAAGGAGGATACAACGATGTCAAAAAACGAAGTTCGTATCAAGTTAAAAGCGTTTGATCACAAAAATTTAGATGCTGCTTGTGCAAAAATTGTAGAAACAGTTAAACGTTCTGGAGGAAAAATAAGTGGACCTATCCCACTTCCAACAGAAATTGAAAAAATAACTATTTTAAGAGCAGTTCATAAATATAAGGACTCACGTGAACAATTTGAAAAGAGAACACACAAGAGATTGATAATTGTTAATAATCCTAGCAAGGAAACAATCGAGGCTTTAACAAGACTTGATATTCCAAGCGGAGTAGATATTAATATCAAATTATAATTTATAGGAGGAATGTAAAATGAAAGGAATCTTAGGTCGTAAAGTTGGAATGACTCAAGTTTTTGATAAAACAGGTAAGTTAGTTCCAGTAACTGTTATTGAAGTTACTCCAAATGTTGTAACTCAAATTAAAACAAAAGAAAATGATGGTTATGAAGCTATTCAACTTGGTTTTTCTGATAAAAGAGAAAAATTAGCTACTAAAGCTAGTCTTGGTCATACAAAAAAAGCAAACACTGCACCTAAGCGCTTCTTTAAAGAAATCAGAGGCGTAAACGTTAATGATTATTCTTTAGGTCAAGAATTATCTGCAGACATTTTCACACCAGGTGAGATGATCGATGTAACAGGAACTACAAAAGGTAAAGGGTTCCAAGGTGTTATTAAACGCCATAATCAAAGTCGTGGACCTATGGGACATGGTTCTCACTATCATAGAAAACCAGGTTCAATGGGAACAATGAGACCAATGCGTGTATTTAAGGGTAAAAAATTACCAGGTCACATGGGAGGATTAACTGTTACTATTCAAAATCTTGAAGTAGTAGATGTTGATGTTGAAAACAATGTAATATTAGTCAAAGGAAATGTTCCTGGAGCTAATAAGTCATTAGTTGTTATCAAAACAGCAGTTAAAAATCCAGATAAAGTAAATACTGCATATGATCTAGTAAGTTATGAAGAAAAAGTAGAAGAAAAAAATGAAGAAACTACTCCTTCAGAAACAGTAGAGGAGGTAGCGTAGTATGGCAAAAATATCTGTATTAAATACTAAAGGTGAAAAAGTAAAAGACATCAAATTAAACGATGAAGTTTGGGCAATTGAACCAAACGATGCTGTTATATATGATGCTATAATTTTATCAAGAAATTCATTAAGACAAGGTACACATTCAACTAAAACTCGTAGTGAAGTACGTGGTGGAGGTAGAAAACCTTGGAAACAAAAAGGAACAGGTAATGCTCGTCAAGGAAGTACTCGTTCACCACAATGGCCAGGTGGAGGTATCGTATTTGGACCACACCCAAGAAGTTATGCCATTAAGATGAACAGAAAGGAAAGACGTTTAGCTCTTAAATCAGCTCTTTCTTATAAAGTAAGTGGAAAAGAGTTATTAGTTGTTGATAATTTCAATATTGAAAATTCAAAAACTAAAGATGCTAAATTAATTCTTGAAGCATTAAAAGCTAATGGAAAAACATTAGTAGTAGTTAAAGAATTAAACGAAAACATTATTCTTGCTACTCGTAATTTAAATAATGTAATTTTATTACAAGCTGATGAAGTAAATACATTAGATGTAATTTCTTCAGACATCATGATTATTGAAGAATCAGCTGTAAAAGTAGTAGAGGAGGCACTTAAATAATGACTAATTATAGAAATGTTATTAAAAGTCCAATTATTACTGAAAAGAGTGCTGGACTTGCTCAAACTCAAAATACTATTACATTCTCAGTTGATGTGAATGCAAATAAGACTCAAGTAAAACAAGCAATCGAAAAAGTATTCGATGTAAAAGTAGAAAAAGTTAATATAATTAATGTAAAACCAAAAAGAAAAAGAGTTGGTCGCTATTTAGGAAAGACTAACAAAGTAAAAAAAGCAATTGTTAAATTACAAGAAGGTAGTTCAATCGAACTATAATCAAAGGAGGAAATATATATGGCAATTAAGACATATAAACCAATGACAAATGGTCAACGTAGTAAAACTACATTAAATAATGAAGAAATTACTACAAGCAAACCTGAAAAGTCATTAGTTGTTACACTAACTAAAAAAGGTGGTCGTAATAACCAAGGTAAAATAACTGTTAGACACCGTGGTGGTGGAGCTAAGAGAAAATACCGTATTATCGACTTTAAGAGAAACAAAGATAACATTGCTGGTGTAGTTACTACTATTGAGTATGATCCTAACAGAACAGCTAACATTGCTTTAATAACTTACGCAGATGGAGAAAAAAGATATATTTTAGCTCCAAAAGGATTAAAAGTAGGAATGAAAATTGAAAGTGGAGAAAATGCTGACATTAAAGTTGGTAACACATTACCACTTGCAAACATTCCAGAAGGTACACTTGTGCATAACGTTGAATTAAAACCAGGTAAAGGTGGACAAATTGCTCGTTCAGCAGGAAATAGTGTACAAATCTTAGGACGTGAAGGAAGTTATGTATTACTTCGTTTAAGTAGTGGAGAAGTTCGTAAAGTTTTAGCAACTTGTAGAGCTACTATTGGAGAAATGGGTAATGAAGATCACGAATTAGTAAGTATTGGTAAAGCTGGTCGTAAAAGACACATGGGTATAAAACCAACAGTACGTGGATCAGTAATGAACCCTAATGATCACCCACACGGTGGTGGTGAAGGTAGAGCGCCAATCGGACGTAAGGGACCTCTTACTCCATGGGGTAAACCAGCATTAGGATACAAAACTCGTAAAAACAAAAAAGCTTCAGACAAGTTAATTGTTCGTCGTCATAAATAATAAAGAAAGGATGGTTTAGATGGCTAGAAGTTTAAAAAAAGGACCTTTTATTGATGCGTCTTTAGAAAAGAAAGTAAAAGAAGCAGTTGAAGGTAATAAAAAAGAAGTAATTAAAACATGGTCACGCCGTTCAACTATATTCCCAAATTTTATTGGACTTACATTTGGAGTTCACAATGGGAAAGAATTTGTTCCAGTTTATGTAACTGAAGATATGGTAGGTCATAAATTGGGTGAATTTGCACCAACTCGTAAATTTGGTGGACACGGCGGTCAAGACAAATAATAAGAATTAACTGGAAGGAGGACTAAAATGGAAGCAAAAGCAATTGCTAAGGGTGTTAGAATTACACCTAGAAAAACCCGTTTAGTTATAGATTTAATACGTGGTAAAAACGTAGCAGAAGCAGAAGATATTTTAAATAATATGAATAGAGATGCTTCAAGAACAGTAAAAAAAGTATTAGTATCTGCTGTAGCAAATGCTGAAAACAATTTAGGATTAGATAAAACTAAATTATTCGTTAAAGAAGCTTATGCTAACGAAGGTAGAACTTTAAAAAGATTTAGAGCAGGATCTCGTGGTCATGCAGATCCAATTAAGAAAAGAACAAGTCATATCACTGTTGTGGTAGCTGAAAAAAATTAATGAAGAGGAGGTAAACTGATGGGTCAAAAAGTTAGTCCAATAGGACTTAGAATCGGTATAAACAAGACTTGGGAATCAAATTGGTATGCCAATAAAGATTTCGCTAAATTCTTGGAAAAAGATATTAAAATTCGTGAATATTTAACTAAAAGATTAAAAGACGCAGCAGTTTCTAGCGTTCTAATTAATAGAACATCTAAAAAAACCGAAGTTATTATAAACACTGCAAAACCTGGTGTTGTAATTGGACACGGTGGAGAAGAAATTGAAAAAGTTAAAAAAGAATTAAAAAAATTAGTAGACGAAAACATTCAAATTTCAATAATGGAAATAAAGAAACCTGATGTAGATGCTGCATTAGTTGCAGAAAACATCGCACATCAAATTGAAAATCGTGTTTCATTTAGAATTGCTCAAAAAAGAGCTATTAGAAACGCAATGAAAGCAGGAGCTAAAGGAATTAAAACTTCAGTATCTGGTCGTCTAGGTGGAGCTGATATGGCAAGAACCGAAGGATATACTGAAGGTAATCTTCCACTTCATACTTTAAGAGCTGATATTGATTATGCTCATAAAGAAGCTGATACTACTTATGGTAAGATTGGTGTAAAAGTATGGATTTATAAAGGAGAAATCCTTCCTGGAAAGAAAAACAAGGGAGGTAATGAAAATGGCAGTCATTCCAAAAAGAACTAAATATCGTAGACCTCACCGTCTAAAATATGATGGTAATGCTAAAGGAAATACAAAACTAAGTTTTGGTAAATATGGACTTCAAGCATTGGAAGGTGCATATATTACTCAACAACAAATAGAGGCAGCTCGTGTAGCTATGACTCGTTATATGAAACGTGGAGGAAAAGTATGGATTAATATTTTCCCACACTTATCATTAACTAGAATACCTCTTGAAACTCGTATGGGTAAAGGTAAAGGTACACCAGAATTATGGGTTGCTGTTGTTAAAAAAGGTAAAATTATGTTTGAAATAGACCAAGTTGACGAAGCTACAGCTCGTGAAGCATTACGTCTAGCTATGCATAAATTACCAATAAAATGTAAATTTGTTATGAAAGAAAGTGGTGAAGCTAATGAAAAATAGTGAAATAAGAGAACTTACTAATGAAGAAATCATCAAAAAAATTGATGAATATAAAGAAGAATTATTCAATCTTCGTTTTAGCCAAGCTACTGGAAATCTTGAAAAACCTTCAAGAATTAAAGAATTAAGAAAATTAGTTGCACGTATGAAAACAATTTTAAAAGAACGTGAACTAGAAGGAAACGAATAAGGAGGTATCTATGGAATCAAGTAAAAAACGTGGATTAGTAGGTAAAGTAGTTAGTACTACTAATGATAAGACTATTACCGTATTAGTTGAAACTTATAGAAAAGATCCATTATATGGTAAACGTGTTAAGTATTCTAAAAAATATGCTGCTCATGATGAAAAGAATGAAGCTGGAAAAGGTGATACTGTACTTATCGTTGAAACAAGACCATTATCAAAAACAAAACATTTCCGTTTAGTTGAAATAGTTGAAAAAGCAATTAATTTATAATTGTATACGAATAGGAGGAATATTATATGCTACAACAAGAAAGCCGTTTAAAAGTAGCTGACAACTCTGGAGCTCGTGAAGTTAGTATTATAAGAGTTCTTGGAGGAAGTAAAGTTAAAACTGGTAATATTGGAGACATAGTTGTTGCAACTGTAAAAAAAGCAACCCCTAACGGTACAGTTGGACGCGGAAAAGTTGTTAAAGCTGTTATTGTTAGAAGCAAATTTGGTCTAAGAAGAGAAGATGGATCTTATATTAAATTTGATGATAATGCTTGCGTTATTATTAAAGATGATAAAAGTCCAGTCGGAACTCGTGTATTTGGACCAGTAGCACGTGAATTACGTGATGGATATATGAAGATTGTATCACTTGCTAAAGAAGTGCTATAACTAGGGGAGGAAAAAACATGAAATTAAAAACTGGAGATAATGTTGTCATTATAGCTGGTAAAGATAAAGGTAAGAATGGTAAAATCATTAAAACTTTAAAAAATGATAACAAAGTAGTTGTTGAAGGTGTAAATATCGTTAAAAAACATGTTAAACCTAACGGACAAGATGCTGGTAGTATCGTTGAAATGGAAGCACCAATACATGCTTCAAATGTAATGATTTTAGATTCTAAGACAAAATCTAGAACCAGAATAGGACACACAACAAATAAAAAAGGTAAAAAAGTTAGAGTTACAAAGAAATCTAACCAAAACCTTGATTAAAAGAAGGAGGATTTAAATTATGAACCGCCTAAAAGAAAAATATAATAAGGAAATCGTACCAAGTCTAAAAGAAAAATATAATTATAATAGTGTTATGGAAGTACCTAAATTAGATAAAATAGTTGTTAATATGGGTGTTGGAGATGCAACACAAAACAGTAAATTATTAGATGCTGCAATAGCTGATTTAACTGTAATTACAGGTCAAAAACCAGTAATTACACGTGCAAAGAAAGCAATCGCAGGATTTAAAGTAAGACAAGGACAACCAATCGGATGTAAGGTAACTTTACGTGGAGAAAATATGTATAACTTCTTAGATAAATTAATAAGTATTACACTTCCACGTGTAAGAGACTTTAGAGGTATCTCAAATAAATCATTTGATGGTCGTGGTAATTATACTTTAGGACTTACAGAACAATTAATTTTCTCTGAAATCGAATATGATAGTGTAGTTAAAGTTCGTGGTATGGACATAGTTTTTGTTACAACTGCAAAAACAAATGATGAAGCACATGATCTATTAAGTGGATTTGGTATGCCATTTAAGAAATAACTGAAAAATTAGGAGGAATGTAAATGGCTCGAAAAAGCATGAAAGTAAAAGCGAGTAGACCACAAAAATTTAAAGTTCGTGAATATACTCGTTGTTCAAGATGTGGTAGACCACATTCAGTTCTTAAAAAATATGGAATTTGCCGTATTTGTTTTAGAGAACTAGCTTATAAAGGACAAATACCAGGGGTTAGAAAATCAAGCTGGTAAGCCAAAAACCGAAGGGAGGATATTATGGCAAATAGAAAAGGTTTTGCAAATGACCCAATTGCAGATATGCTTACAAGAATTCGTAATGCTAACCAAATGCATTACAAAGAAGTTTTAGTACCTGCATCAAATATGAAAGTAGAAATTGCTAAGATACTAAAAGATGAAGGATTTATCAGCAATTATAAAATCGAAAAAAATGATATTCAAGATAATATCGTATTAACATTAAAATATGGTGATAAAAAAGAACGTGTAATTACTGGACTTAGAAGAATTTCTAAACCAGGATTACGTGTATATGCTAAAGCAAATGAAATGCCAAGTGTATTAAATGGATTAGGTATTGCTATTGTCTCAACTTCAAAAGGATTAATGACTAGCAAACATGCCAAAGAACAATCACTTGGTGGAGAAGTATTAGCATACATTTGGTAGAAAGGAATTGATAATATGAGTCGTATTGGTAATAGAGTTTTAACAATACCTGCTGATGTTACTATAACTGTAGATGGTAATAAAGTTGCAGTTAAAGGTCCTAAGGGAGAACTTTCTACACAAATTAATGAAAATATTAATGTAGAAGTTAAAGAAAACGAAGTTGTTTTAACAAGAAAAAATGATGACTTCAAAAACTTCCACGGAACTGCAAATGCCAACATAAAAAATATGATTGTTGGAGTAACAAAGGGATTTGAAAAGAAATTAGAAGCAATTGGTGTTGGATATCGTTTCCAAGTTAAAGGAAATGTATTAGTAGTAAATGCTGGTTATTCACATCCAGTAGAAGTAAAAGCACCAGAAGGTATTACTATTGAATCACCAAGTAATACAGAATTAACTATAAAAGGAATCGACAAATGTCTTGTAGGAGAATTTGCCGCAAATGTAAGAAAAATAAGACAACCTGAACCATATAAGGGTAAAGGTATTCGTTATGTAGGTGAACACATCATTCGTAAAGAAGGAAAGAAAGCTGCATAACGTAGCATAGAGTAAAGGAGAGTTTTACTATGATAAATAAAGTATCTCGTAATGAAGTACGTAAAGCTAGACACACTCGTGTTAGAAAAAAAGTTGTAGGAACAACTGATATTCCAAGACTTAATGTGTTTAGATCAAATAAAAACATTTTTGCTCAAATTATAGATGATGAAAAAGGTGTTACTTTAGTTAGTGCTTCATCTATTGATAAAGAATTAAAACTTACGAATGGTGGTAATTTAGAAGCTGCTACCAAAGTAGGAGAATTAATTGCTAAAAGAGCAAAAAAAGCAAAAATTAACAAAGTAGTTTTTGATAGAGGTGGTTACCTATATCATGGACGTGTAGAAGCTTTAGCTAATGCTGCACGTGAAAATGGATTAGAATTCTAAGAGGAGGTATTCTATGGAAAGAAGAAGAAGAGAACCACGTCCAAAACAATATGAAGAAGAAGTAATCAATATTGGTCGTGTTACGAAAGTAACAAAAGGTGGACGTCATTTTCGTTTCTCTGCTACAGTTGCAGTAGGAAACCGTAAAGGTAAAATAGGACTTGGAACTGGTAAAGCTAACGAAGTAGTAGACGCTATTAAGAAAGCAGTTCAAGTTGCAACTAAGAATGTAGTAGAAGTTTCAATAGTTGATGAAAGAACAATACCACACGAAGTAATCGGTATCAGAGGAGCAAGTAAAATAATGTTAAAACCTGCTTCAAAAGGTACAGGAGTTAAAGCTGGAGGACCAGTTCGTAAGGTATTAGAATTAGCTGGTGTTAAAGATATCTTATCAAAATCATTAGGTTCAAATACAAAAATTAATATGGCATATGCTACACTTGAAGCATTAAAATCTCAAAGAACTAAAGAACATGTTGCAAAATTACGTGGTAAAAAAGTAGAGGAGATTATATAATATGAAATTAAATACATTAACACCTAACTATGGTTCAAGAAGTACTCGTAAAAGAGTAGGTCGTGGATCAAGTAGTGGATTAGGTAAAACAAGTGGTAAAGGTCAAAAGGGACAAAATTCACGTAGTGGTGGAGGAGTAAGAATCGGATTCGAAGGAGGACAAACTCCATTATTCCGTAGATTACCAAAACGTGGGTTCTCTAATGCTAAATTTAAAACAGTATATGCAACAATTAATTTAACAGAACTTAATAGATTTGAAGAAGGATCAGTAATCACACCAGAATTACTAAAAGAAATAGGTTTAATTAAAAACCAATTAGATGGTATAAAAGTACTAGGTAATGGAAAATTAACTTCAAAAAAATTAACAGTTAAAGCAAGTAAATTTTCAAAATCAGCTAAAGAAGCAATAGAAAAATTAGGTGGAAAAGCAGAGGTGATTTAATGTTTTCAACTGTAAAACAGATATTTCATCCAAAAAACAAAGATTTACAAAAAAAGATTTTATTTACACTATTTGTGCTATCTATATTTAAAATTGGATCAGCAATTATAGTTCCTGGTATTGATATCGATGCACTTGGAACTAAGAAAATAGGATTTTTACAATTAATGAATACATTAGGTGGAGGTTCAATTGAAAAATTTTCAATATTCTCACTTGGTGTAACACCATATATAACTGCATCAATTATGGTTCAATTATTACAAGTTGATATTGTTCCATATTTTTCAGAACTTGCTAAACAAGGACAAGTAGGAAGAAATAAACTAAATACTATAACTAGATATTTAGGTATATTCTTAGCATTTGTTCAAGGATGTATGTATGCATTTATGTATATTACAAATGCAACTCCAGTAATGGTATTAGAGTATGCTTTAGTACTTACTGCTGGTACAGCGTTCTTGTTATGGTTAGGTGATCAAATCACTCAAAAAGGTGTAGGAAATGGTATTTCATTAATAATAATGGCAGGAATTATAGCAACACTTCCTAATATGTTTGTACAAGTATGGTCTAATTTTATTGAAATTGGAACTGTTCAAGCAACAACTTTAGGAATTGTAAAATTCATATTATTTGTACTTGCTTATTTAGTAATTGTAATTGGAGTTATATTTGAAGAAACTTCAGAAAGAAGAATTCCAATACAATACGCTAATAAGAGTACATCAACTTATGGATTAGCTCAAAATTATATTCCATTTAAGTTGAATTCATCAGGAGTAATGCCAGTAATTATTGCATCAGCAGTAATATTTATTCCATCTGGATTAGCTCAAGTAATAAAAAATGATGGATTTAGTTTATTTATAAACAAATGGCTATCTTTTAGTTCAGTAACTGGATTTATGTTATATATAGTAATGATAATTGCATTTACTTACTTTTATACATTCTTTTACATTAAACCAAAAGAATTAGCTGAAAACTTACAAAAAAATGGAGGATATATTCCTGGTGTAAGACCTGGCGAAGAAACAATAACATATATAAGTAATGTTCTAAATAGAATTACTTTAGTAGGTGCTGTGTTTCTAGCATTTATAGCAGGTTTGCCAACAATATTTAGTCTATTTTCTTCACTTCCAACAAGTGTTAGAATTGGTGGAACTGGACTTTTGATTGTAGTTGGAGTTGCACTAGAAACTTACAAACAAATTGAAAGTCAATTAGTAACTAGAAATTATAACAGTGGAAGAAGAAGATATTAATGAATAGTATAATATTTATTGCCCCACCTGCAGCAGGTAAGGGTACATATTCTAAGATGTTAACTGATAAGTATAACCTTGCTCATATATCTACTGGTGATTTGTTAAGAGAAGCAAGTAAACAAGATACAGAGCAAGGTCGCTTAATAGCAAATATTATGGAATCTGGCAATTTAGTTAGTGATGACATAATATACAGTTTGATTAGAGATAGATTATCAAAATCAGATTGTAAGCAAGGATATATATTGGATGGGTTTCCAAGAAAT
Source organism: uncultured Bacillota bacterium (assembly GCA_946540075.1). GTDB lineage: Bacteria > Bacillota_I > Bacilli_A > RF39 > UBA660 > CAMNHZ01. The sequence continues at coordinate 16,287 of CAMNHZ010000006.1, read as the reverse complement.
ATAGATCAAGCTTATGCTTATGAAAACATTTTAAAAGAACTTAATAAAAAATTAGGTGTTGTTATCTACTTAGACGTAGATAAAGAAATTTGTAAAAAGAGAATAGTTGGACGTATTTCATGTCCACAATGTGGTGCTGTATATAATTCTTATATAGATGATGCTAAGCCTATAAATGAAGGTATTTGTAATCATTGTCATTCTGCTTTAGTAAAAAGGAATGATGATAATGAAGAAACTTTTGAAAAGCGCTTTGCTACATATAAAGAAATGACACAACCATTAATTGATCATTATAATGACCTAGGTGTTTTATATAAAATTAACACTACTGGTACAAAAGAAGAAATATTTTCTAGAATTGAAAATATAGTTTGTGGGTAGGAGTGATATAATGATTACTATTAAAACCCCAAGAGAAATAGAACTTATGAAAGTAGCTGGTGAAATAGTTGGTGATACACATCATTATTTAGAACCATATATAAAACCAGGTATTACTACAAAAGAGTTAAATGATCTTGCAGAAGAGTATATATTAAGTAGAGGTGCTACTCCATCTTTTAAAGGATTATATGGTTTCCCAGGATCAATATGTATCTCATTAAATGAGGAAGTTGTTCATGGTATACCAGGTGATAGAGTTTTAGAAGAGGGAGATATAGTAACACTTGATATAGGAGCTTGTTATAAAGGATATCATGGCGATTCAGCATGGACTTATGCTGTAGGTAAAATCAGCAAAGAAAAGGAAATGTTGATGAAACATACTGAAGAATCATTATTCGCAGGTCTTTCTGTTATTAAAGAAGGAGCTCGTATTGGTGATATTGGATATGCAGTTAGTGAATGTGCTAAGAAGTATAATTTAGGAGTTGTAAAAGAACTTGTAGGACATGGAGTTGGTACTTCTGTTCATGAAGATCCAGATGTTCCAAATTATGGTTCAAAAAATACAGGACCAGTTTTAAAAGAAGGTATGGTAATAGCAGTTGAACCTATGTTAAATTTAGGTACAGCTGATGTATACATGCTTGAAGATGATTGGACTATTATCACAGGTGATTTAAAACCATCTGCCCATTTTGAACATACTGTTGTAGTTGAAAAGAATGGGTATACAATTTTAACAAAGAGGTGATATGATGGCTAAACAAGATATTATCGAAGTGAAAGGTAAAGTTTTAGAAGTTTTACCAACAGGAAAATATAAAGTACAACTTGAAAATGGACATACTGTAACCGCTCACGTTTCTGGTAAAATGCGAATGAACTATATTCGTATTTTGGCAGGTGATACAGTACGTATGGAGATGTCAACATATGATTTAACATGTGGGCGAATCACTTATAGAGAAAAATAGGAGGGATAATTATGAAAATTAAACCATCAGTAAAAAAAATGTGCGATAAGTGTAAAATTATTAAAAGAAAAGGTAGGGTAATGGTTATTTGTTCTAACCCTAAACATAAACAAAGACAAGGTTAATATAGGAGGTGTTTTATGGCACGTATTAAAGGTGTAGAAATACCAGATAATAAAAGAGTTGAAATTTCATTAACTTATATTTATGGTATTGGAAGAAATTTATCTAATCAAATATTAGATGCAACAAAAATAGACAAAAATATTAGAGTTAAAGATTTAACTAACGAACAATTAACAGCAATTCGTGATGAATTATCAAAATATACTATCGAAGGTGATCTAAGACGTGAAATAAATACTAACATCAAAACAAAGATGGAAATTGGATCATATGAAGGTGATCGTCACAAAAAAGGTTTACCTGTAAGAGGACAAAAAACACGTAGTAATGCGCGTACTCGTAAAGGTAGAGGAAAAGTAGTTGCTAATAAGAAAAAGCAGTAATAGGTAGCTAAAAAAGGAGGTTATTAAAATGGCTTACAAAGCAAGAAAACGTAAAGTAAAGAAGAATGTACCTGAAGGAAAAGCTTATATTCATTCAACATTCAATAACACTATTGTTACAATAACTGATAAAGAAGGTAATGTAGTTAGTTGGGCTTCAGCTGGTACATTAGGATTTAAAGGAAGCAAAAAATCAACTCCATTTGCTGCTGGTAATTCAGCAGAAGCTGCTGGAAAAGCTGCAGTTGCTATGGGGATGAAAAAAGTAGAAGTATATGTAAAAGGTTTAGGTCAAGGTAGAGAAACAGCAATTCGTTCATTGCAAACTGCCGGACTTGAAATAACATCAATTACTGATGAAACACCTATACCACATAACGGTTGTCGTCCACCAAAACGTCCACGTGGATAAAAGAAAAGGAGTGTGTTAAAGTGTTGAACTTTGAAAAACCAGTATATAAAATTACAGATTATGTAGAAAATAATAATTATGGAAAATTCGAATTAGAACCATTAGAAAGAGGTTTTGGTCTTACTCTTGGTAATGCTCTTAGAAGAGTTATGTTATCAAGTATGCCAGGAAGTGCAATAATAGCTGTTAAAATAGATGGTGTTGCACATGAATTTCAAACTATTGAAGGCGTAGTAGAAGATGTAACTACAATTATATTAAATTTAAAAAATGTAGTTGTAAAAAATCATTCTGATGAACTAAAAACAATTAGACTATCAGCTTCACAAGAAGGTGTAGTAACAGCTGCTGATATTGAAACTGATGCAGATGTAGAAATTATTAATAAAGACCAAGTAATTGCTACTTTAGCAGCCGGAGGTAAACTAGACATGGAAATGATGGTTTATAACGGTCGTGGATATGTTCCATCAACAGAAAATGCAAAATTTCTTGAAGACAAGAAAATTGGATATATTCCAATCGATGCAATATATTCACCAGTAGAATTAATTAATTTTGATGTTGATAATGCTCGTGTAGGACAAGATGCAAACTATGATAAATTAATTATGAATGTTTATACAAACGGTTCAATTAAACCAGAAGAAGCAATGGCACTAAGTGCAAAAATATTAATTGAACATTTAAATATAGTAACTAATTTAAGTGAAATTTCTGATACAACTGGTATTATGAATGCTAAGAAAGAAGATAGTAAACTTAAAAAATTAGAAACTTCAATTGATGATTTAGATTTCTCAGTTAGAGCTTATAATTGTTTAAAACGTGCTGGTATTAACACATTAGGTGATTTAACAGAAAAATCAGAATTAGAAATGATGAAAATACGTAATTTAGGTAAAAAATCTTTAAAAGAAGTTATTGATAAGATTAAAGAAATGGGACTTAAATTCCGCGATGATGATTAATAGTAAATTTACAGAGGAAAAGAAACATGAAAAACAGTGTAATCAATGTTTATAATTTATTAGGTGATAAATACTTTGTTAATGAACAGCAAGGTGACATCTTATTTAATAAAATGAATCTTCTGTTTAATGATCTATATCAAGATGGTAAGTTTGATGAAAACAATAATAAAAAAATTATCATCGATTTTGAAAATATAGAATCTATGACAACTGCAGGAATTAATAATTCAATATCTCGATATGTAGAGATGTATGGAATTGATGATGTAATTAAATTTATTGCTGTCCGTAATATAGAAAATGATTCTGTAAAAAGTATAATTAATTTATCACTTACAATCGCGCAAAAAAAATATGAAGGTAAAAATACAAAAGTATTAACAAAAAGTATTTAATCATAATAGTTAGGAGGAATAAAAATGGCATATAGAAAATTAGGACGCACTAACAAGCATAGACGTAGTATGTTAGCAAACCTAACAAAAGATGTTATTAATAAAGAAAGAATAGTAACCACTGAATCAAGAGCTAAAGAAGTTCGTAAATTTGTTGATAAAATGATTACATATGGTAAAAATGGATCATTAGTATCTAGAAGAAAAGCATTAGCTTTCTTACAAAATGATAAAAATACAGCAACAAAAGTATTTGATGATTTAGCTAAAAGATATGCAACTAGAAATGGTGGATACACAAGAATATTAAAATTAGATGAACGTAAAGGTGACGATGCCTTAATGGTAGTTCTAGAATTAGTTGAAGGAGACAATAAATAGTCTCTTTTTTCTTTATTTTAAATAGCGTTTGCCTAATTTAGATGATATTATATGATATAATATATATGGTGATAGAATGAAAGCATTAATAACAGGCGCATCTTCTGGTATAGGTGCGGATATGGCACGAATACTTAGTGATAAAGGATATGATTTAATACTAGTAGCTAGAAGAAAAACAAAGTTAGATAAATTAAAAAAGGAATTAAAAACAAATGTAGAAATTATAAATATGGATATTTCTTCGACATTAAACTGTATAGAATTATATAACAAGGTAAAAAAAGAAAATATTGATATATTAATTAATAATGCTGGTTTTGGTCAATTTGGTGAATTTAATGCAACTAAAATTGAGAAAGATTTAGATATGATTGATTTAAATATAAAATCGGTACATACACTAACAAAATTGTTTTTGAAAGACTTTAAAAAGAAAGATAGTGGCTATATTTTAAATGTGGCTTCATCAGCAGCTTTTATGGCTGGACCATTAATGTCTACTTATTATGCAACAAAAGCTTATGTATTACGTTTAACAACTGCTATATATGAAGAATTAAGGCGTGAAAAAAGTAATGTACATGTATCAGTTTTATGTCCAGGCCCAGTAGATACAGAGTTTAACAGAGTAGCAGGAGTAAAATTCTCTGTAAAACAATTAGATAGTCATACTGTTGCTAGTTATGCTATAAGTCAAATGTTTAAGAAAAAATTGATCATAATTCCAGGAAATTCAGTCAGATTAGGTGTATTCTTTACAAGATTTATTCCCCTAAAACCGCTTCTTAAAATTGCTTATAATTTTCAAGAACAAAAGCGATAATTATAATTGATAAAACATCGTTAATATATTATAATATTATTTACGGAAGTGATAAATAATGCATGAAGCTATTGTTAGTATTAGTGAATTAGACTTTAAGTATAAGGATACAAAAATATTTGATAAGATATCTTTATCTATAAATAATAATTCTTGGAATACCTTAATAGGGGATAATTCTGGTAAGTCAACTTTATTAGAATTAATTAATAAAGGAAATAAGAATATTATTTATAATAATCCTGTAAATAATACAAAAAAAATTAAGATTGTATTATTAACTCAATATTATCGATTCAAAAAAACTAAAGTATTATCTGAATTTGATCAATATAATTCAATTGTTGGAACACCCAATTTTAAGTATGTAACTAAATTACTTGGCTTAATTGATAATAATGATATACTTAATCAAAAGATTGCTAATTTAGATGTAGCAGATCGTCAGATATTAGCGCTTGCTGTAGCGTTATATAGAATTCCAAATCTAATAATGTTAGATAATGCATTATCCTATGTAGATAGAAATAGAAAAAATAAAGTATTTAAAATACTAAAGGGTTATAAGAAAGTAAATAAAACAACAATTATTAATGTATCTACTGATCCTGAAGATTTACTATTATCCGATCGTATAATTATTATGAATAAAGGAAAGATTGTTTTTTCAGGTGGTAAGCAACAAGTCTTAGAAAATGAAAAAATCTTTAAAAAGAATAATCTAATTAGACCTTTTATAGTAGAGTTAAGTTCAAAATTAAAATACTATGAACTAACAGAAGGAATATATACAAATGAAGATAAATTGGTGAATGATATATGGAAGTAATAGATTTTGGAAAACACAGAATTAATGCTATAATAAGTACGAAGCAGTTAGAAAAGAATTTAATGTTAGATACATATTCAAGCCTTAATAAAAATGTATCAAGTATTTATAAAATGGAAGATATTCATAATACTCATGTAACAGTAAAGGATTTATTAAATTCTAATAGTAGACGTACTCATTCATTAAAAAGATGCAAAGATGCTCTTATAATGATGAATTTAAGTGAAGATTTACTGGAAAGAGAGTTAAAAACTTTAAGTACAAGTGAATTATCTAAGGTTATAATAGCTTCAACACTTATTCAAAATAAGAGTATATTAATATTTAATAATCCTACTATTGGTTTGAATCATAAGGATAAGAATAATTTCATAAAATTGATTAGAATGTTAAAAAATAGATATAACAAAACAATTATTATATCTAGTAATGATGTTGATTTTTTGTATAGAATTTGTGATTATTTTTATTATGTTGATGATGATAAATTGGTATATGAAGGTTCTAAAGAAGATTTTTTTACAAAATTAGATTTAATGAAAAAGTATAAGATCTCACTGCCAAAAATATTAAAATTTATAAATAAAGTTAGAATAAAAAAGAAAATAAGATTAATTCAACGTATTGAGATTAATGATTTAATTAAAGATATATATCGTAATAAAAATTAATAAAGAGGTGATAATATGAGATATTTGATAACTTTCTCATATGATGGTTCAGGATATAAAGGATATCAAAAACAACCAAAAGCAAAAACAATTCAAGGTGAAATAGAAAAAGTTTTACGTAAAATTAATGGGAGTAAGGCTGTAAAAATTCACGCTTCAGGTAGAACAGATGCAGGAGTTCACGCTATAAGTCAAAAAGCACATTTTGATTTAAAAAAGGAAATTGATCCTGATAAATTAAAACATTCTATGAATTCACTTTTACCTGGTGATATATACATTAAAGATATTGAAGTAGTATCAGATATATTCCATGCTAGATTTAATGTTAAAGCCAAAGAATATATATATAAAATTAATATGGGTGAGTACAATCCAATAGAAAGGAACTATGTTTATCAATATAACAAAAAGTTAGATGTAGTTGAAATGGAACGTGCTTTAAAGTATTTAGAAGGTGAACATGATTTTACTTCATTTTCAAAAGCAGATGAAGAGAAAGAAGATTTTACTAGAAGAATTGTTCAAACTAATATAATTAGAAATATGAAAAAGGTAGATAAAATCACTATTTCTTTCTTGGGAACTGGATTTTTACGCTATCAGGTAAGAAACATGATGGGTACATTAATAGAAATTGGTGAAGGAAAAAGAAAAAGTGAGGATATAATAACAATCCTTGAAGCAAAGGATCGTAGGAAAGCAGGAAAGACTGCTAATCCTGAAGGTTTATATCTTAAGGATGTATTTTATGACGATGTAAGACAAGAAGTATAAAAACGTTATTTATTATATAAATAAATAGATTTTTGTTGACTTTTATAGTAAATTTTAGTAAAATTATAAATGGTACATTTTATATATTTTAGGTTCTAACCCTGGGAAAGTTATTACTTAGAATATAATCAAAAAAATATGGAAGGAAATAGTTATGAAGAATACTTACATGCAAACAAAAGAAACAGTTGAACGTAATTGGTATGTAGTAGATGCTGAAGGTCAAACTTTAGGACGTTTAGCTACTAAAGTTGCTAGTGTATTACGTGGTAAACATAAACCAACTTATACACCACATGTTGACTGTGGAGATTATGTTATAATTATTAATGCTGAAAAAGTAAAATTAACAGGTAATAAATTAAATGATAAGATTTATTACAATCACAGTGGGTATACTGGAGGACTTAGAGAAAGAACTGCAAAAGTTATGAAGGAACAATATCCTGAAGAAATGATTGAAAGAGCAGTTAAAGGAATGCTTCCAAAAGGAAGACTTGGACGTCAAATGTATAAAAAATTATTTGTTTATGCTGGTAATGAGCATCCACATATGGCTCAAAAACCAGAAGAAATGAAAATTGGTTAGGAGGAATAAAAGATGGCAAAAGATAGAACTTTTACTGGAACTGGAAGAAGAAAATCTTCAGTTGCACGTGTAATAATGACACCAGGTAAAGGAAAAATTACTGTAAATGGTGTTGATGTAAATGAATTTTTTCCTCATGATACTAATGTAATGGATTTAAAACAACCATTAGTAGCTACTAATACAGTTGATACATTTGATATAGACGTTAATGTTAAAGGTGGAGGATATTCTGGTCAAGCAGGTGCTGTAAGATTAGGAATTACTCGTGCTTTATTAGATTATGATAAAGGTAATGAAGCTAGTGAAACAAGTTTCCGTAAGATACTTAAAAAAGCTGGTTTTGTTACTAGAGATTCTAGAGCTAAAGAACGTAAGAAACCAGGTTTAAAAGCAGCTCGTCGTGCTCCTCAATTCTCAAAACGTTAAGAATATACCTATTACAAACCTTGGAGGTTCAATACTTTCAGGGTTTTTATTATATTTAGTTAGATATTATTATCTTTCTTTTAATTTTATGTGATATACTAGTATTGTTATGAGGTGATTTAATGAGACTTAGCAAAGATTGGCATGATTATGAATGTTTAGATGCAGGTAATGGAGAAAAATTAGAAAGATGGGGAGATGTTATATTACGTCGTCCTGATCCACAGGCTATTTGGGAAGTAGATTATAATAAGTCAAGATGGAACAATGTTGATGGCCATTATTTTAGAAGTAATCGTGGTGGTGGAAAATGGAAATTTAAAACAAAGTTAAAAGATTATTGGACAATAAATTATAAAGATTTAACATTTAAAGTTAGTCCTACTAATTTTAAACATACAGGATTATTTCCAGAACAAGCTGTTAACTGGGATTATATGATGAATAAAATAAGAAATGCTGATAGAGATATAAAAGTATTGAACTTATTTGCTTATACTGGAGGAGCTACAATGGCATGTTCAAAAGCTGGAGCCGTCGAAGTAGTTCATGTTGATGCATCAAAAGGTATGGTAACTTGGGCAAAAGAGAATATGCATTTATCAAAACTTGAAAATAATCGTATTAGATTTATTGTAGATGATTGCTTGAAATTTGTTGAACGCGAGTATAGAAGAGGTCATAAATATGATGCCATCATAATGGATCCACCAAGTTATGGACGAGGACCAAATGGTGAAGTATGGAAGTTCGAACAAAATATATATAAACTTATTGAAGCAACAACCAAAATTTTAAGTGATAAACCTTTATTTTTCTTAATTAATTCTTATACTACTGGAATATCTAGTACAGTACTTGAAAATATTTTAAAAACAACATTATTACCACTTTATCCAAATGGTATAGTAGAAGCAGGAGAAGTAGGTCTTCCTATTACTAGGGATAATTTAATTCTTCCTTGTGGAATATATGGTAGATATGAATCAAAAGATTAATATAGTTTATGAAGATAATCATCTTCTTATAGTTGAAAAGCCAATCAATGTTCCGGTTCAATTGGATAGTAGTAATGATCAAGATTTATTGACAATTTTAAAATCATACTTAAAAGAAAAGTATAATAAACCAGGTAATGTATATTTAGGATTAGTTCATAGATTAGATAGACCTGTTGGAGGTATTATGGTGTTTGCTAAAACTTCTAAGGCAGCATCCAGGTTGAGTGAGCAAGTAAGAAATCATACTTTTAAGAAGTTTTATTATGCTATAGTTGAAGGAAAAGTCAAAGAAAAAGAAACATTAGTTGATAAATTAATTAAAGATAGTAGAACTAATATAAGCTATGTAAGTGATAAAGGTAAAGAAGCAAAATTAGATTATGAATTAGTTTCGTATAATTCTAAATATAGTCTCGTAAGAATTAATTTAAAAACCGGAAGATCTCATCAAATTAGAGTGCAATTTTCTAGTCGTAATCATCCTTTATTCGGTGATCAAAAATATAATAAGAATTCTAAGGTAGGAGATCAAATAGCTTTATTTGCATATGAAATTTCGTTTATACATCCAATAAAAAAAGAATTAATGACATTCAAATTAGATTTGCCAACAAGAAAACCTTGGAATTTATTTAATATATAATTTAAAAATGAAACATATATTTTATTAAGGTGATAGTATGGAAAAGTATAAAATATATGTTTTTTTGTTGCTTATTTTGTTTATATCAGGTTTTTATTATGTTACTGCAAAAGAGGTAAATACCGATTTATTAGGAAGGATAATATATATTGATCCTGGACATGGAGGATTGGATCCAGGTGCAATGTATAAAGATATATACGAAAAAGATATAAATCTTAGTATTAGTTTAAAACTACAAGAGGCATTAGGTAGAGAAGGTGCAATAGTATATTTGACTCGTTATGGTGATTATGATTTGTCAGTAAAAAATGCTATAAATCGAAAAAGAAGTGACTTGTTTATGAGGAGTAAAGAAATAAACGATTCTGACTGTGATATGTTTTTATCTATTCATTTAAATTCTGATCCATCTAACACATGGCATGGCGCTCAGGTATTTTATAATGATAAGAATCCTAAAAATAAGCAGATAGCTAAATTATTTCAAGATAGTTTTAAAAAATATTTGAATTCTAATCGCAAATATAAGAAGGATAATACATTATATCTTCAAAGAAAAGTTAATCGACCTGGAGTGTTATTAGAAGTTGGTTTTATTTCTAATCCAAATGATAGATATAAGCTTAGACAAAATTATTATCAAGATAAGATAGTAAATACAATTGTGATGAGTTTAAAAGAATATTATAAATAGGATATCAATAATTGAAAATGTGTTATAATGTATAATAGGTGATGTTATGAACGATAAAATATTTAAAAACTTAGATGAACAAATTGAAATACTAAAATCTAGAGGACTAGTTATAAAAAATGTGCAATCCGCAAAAGATATATTATTTAGAGAAAATTATTTCTTTATATCCGGGTATAGACATTTATTCACAAGAACTAGTAAGGATAAGTTTTTATATGGAACAACCTTTGAAGAATTATATGGTGCATTTACATTTGATCGAAAGATAAGAAATATATTATTTAAGAATATTTTGATTGTTGAAAATAATATAAAATCAATTATCAGTTATCAAATGTCTAGAAAATATGGTATACGTGAAAAAGAATATTTAAGTCCTAATAATTACACTCAAGACGAAATAAAAATTCGTCAAGTCAGAGATATTTTGGAAAAAATGAAGCGTCAAATTAGAATTAACGGGAAAGAACATACTGCTACTATGCATTATATAAGTAATTATGGTTATATACCAATGTGGATATTAGTAAAAGTTTTATCGCTAGGTATCGTATCAGAATTTTATAATATCTTGAAACCGGAGGATCAAATTAAAATTGCTGATTTTTATAATTTAGATCCAGAAACATTATCTATTTATTTAGCAATGTTAGCTAATTTTAGAAACGTTTGTGCTCACGAAGATATTTTATATGATCATAGGATTCAACGACCTATACCAGATTGTAAATATCATTATCTATTAGATATAGAAAAAGATACCGAGGATGTTTATAGATATGGTAAAAATGATATGTATGCAGTAGTTATTATTTTAAAACAAATGCTAACACCAGAAGAATTTAGAGAGTTTATTTATGAAATGGGTTATGAAATAGATGTTTTAGATGGAAAAGTTGATACGGTACCATTAGAAAGTATTCTTTCAAAAATAGGTTTTCCAAATAATTGGAGAGAAATACTTGAATTAAAGTAGGAGGCTACATAAATGTTTAAAAATTTTAAATATATCATTTTATGTATAGTGTGTATATTTATTGGTATTATCTCAACAGTATTTGTATTTAAGTTATTTGACTTAAGTAATAATAATGTTATTTCTACATCACGAAATATAACAGTAACAGAAAATAATACAATTAAAGATTCTATTGATAATATTTATAATGCAGTAGTTTTGGTTTCAACAAATCTTGAACAAACTACTATATTTGGTACAAAGTCAATTACTTCGGGTAGTGGAAGTGGTTTTGTTTATAAGAAAGATAATAAATATGCTTATATTTTAACTAATCATCATGTAGTTGAAGATGCTAAAAAAATAACAGTGACTACAATGGATGGTGAAGAAGTTGAAGCTAAGCTTCTTGGAAGTGATGAATATTCTGATGTAGCAGTATTAGCGATTAATAATAAAGTTATAAACTTAGTTGCGAGTATTGGTGATTCGACTAAAACTGAATTAGGTGATAATGTATTTACTGTAGGATCACCAATGGGAAGTAATTATATGGGAAGTGTAACTAAAGGTATAATTTCTGGAATTGGTAGAGAATTAACTCTAACTTCATCTGATGGAAGTAATGTGATGATGCAAGTAATTCAAACTGATGCTGCAATAAATCCAGGGAATAGTGGTGGTCCCTTATTAAATATCAGTGGTCAAGTTATTGGTATAACTTCATCAAAATTATCTAATGTAGAGGGTATGGGTTTTGCTATACCAATTGAAATTGCAATGAATGAAGTTTCACGATTAGAAAAAGGAGAAGAAATAAAAAGACCAATTCTTGGAGTTTCTATGTTAGATTTAAATAACACATATGCTTTATATAAAAGTAATATAAATGTAGATAAAAACTTAAAAGATGGTGCAGTTATAATAGAAGTACAAAAAGAATCAGGAGCAAGTAAAGGTGGATTAAAAAAAGGTGATGTTATAACTGCAATTGACGGAATCAAAGTAAAATCAGTTGCTCATTGTAAATATTTACTATATAAATATGAAGCAGGCAACAAAATAAAAATAACATATAATAGAGATGGTAAAACTAGCAATGTTGTAGTTACATTACAAGGAAGCTAAAAAGTAGCTTCTTTTTATTTTTATAAGCATATAATACTTTGAGGGGATCAAATGCAGATTAATAAAAATAAATTAAGATATGTTAATTTACCAAATGATAGAAATGGTAACGATGAAGATTGTAAGTATTACACTGTTAAAGAAGGTGATACGATTTTTATGGGGAATAATGAGTAGTGATTTAGAAATATTAATGAAATTTAAGACATTTTGAAAAAAATGTCTTTTTGTATGTTATAATGATATTGTAGAGAAGGGTGTGATAATTTTTGGAAAACTTTAGAATATGTCCTAATTGTGGCACAAATAATAAAACTAATTCAAATTTTTGTGCGAATTGTGGCACAAAGCTAGAACAAAATAATGTTGAAGCAGTTAATAATCAACCAGTTAAAAGTGAAAATCTTAATGCTAAAATGCTAGGAGTAATTTCTTTAGTACTATATTTTGCGAGTTCAACTATATTGTCTGCTATTACATATTTTTTACCTGAATCGTTTAGAGTAATGTTTTCTTCTTTAGTTGGATTATGTCCTATTTTTGGTATTATAGTTATGATAATTGGAAGAGTTAAATATCCTACTAATAAATTCTTAAAAATAGTAATGTGGATTATTATAGGAAGTATTATTTTTTGCTTCGTAGCAACTGTGATTTTTATGATATGGTTCTGTGTAACATGTGCTAATATGGATACAAGTGGGTGTTCTTAATTGATAATACATAGAATTAATTTTCCTTGTTATGGAATAATTATAGTTTTTTCAATTATTATAGGTATGTTATATATATATCTTAATTTAAAAAAAGATGGATATAAGAATAAACAAATATTATTGTATTTTATAATGTATATAGCTTTTGCATTTATATGTGGAAAGATGTACACAGTTTTAGCCTATGGAGAAAATGATATTTTAAGTGCAGGATTATCTGCATATGGTGGATTAATAGGTGTAGTTATTGGTTCTATAATATTTGAAAGAATTTTACCTACTGATGGGAAAATAATAGAGTATACTATTTTATCATTACCTTTGGTTTATGGACTGACTAAGATAGCTTGTTTTATTGTTGGATGCTGTGGAGGTATACCATATGATGGTATATTTAGAATAAAATATGTCGATGTATTGAATATATGGCAATTTCCAATACAAATTGTCGAAACAATAATATTTTTACTAATATTTATCGTTTGTCATTTTTTAAAGAAAAATAATAATATTAATTACATTGTTATGATTTTGGTTTCTACATTTAAATTTTTATTAGACTTTTTAAGATATGATCATATAAATACGTTAATAACTAGAAATCAAATGTTTAGCATTATATTATTATTTATAACAATAATAACATATATAGTAAATAAGAATAAAAAGAGTATAAACTAATGTTTTATATTTTGTATTATAGTCATTTTACAATTAAAATAAAAAAATAATCATCCTATAAAATTTAACAAAAATTTGATAATAGGATGGCTTTTTTTATGCTTTAAATTCTTATAATATAAAGACTTATTTAATAACATTCCTTTATATGAACCTACGTAGTAGGCCCTATTTCGTAAGTACGAAATAAGAATGGCACATATAGAAATCCTTATTTTATAAGGGACTCTAGGGTATCATTGTGCCATCTTCTTATCCTGCTGTTTCATAATTTCATAAATTATGAATTGTTTTAGGATGATAGACAAAACTTGCCATAGTAAACGACTTGACTCTCATATTGTAAGAGAGGTATCATCCAAGTAAAAGGAGATGATGTTTATGAATAAGGAGGATTATGACATTAAGTAATATACTTGGGTATGCAAAAACCATACCAAGTAATATTACAAAAATAAAAACCATAGAATTAATTGGAGGTACGGGACTCTATGGTTAAATACAAAGTTAATTTGAAATTTAAAGATGCATCTATTTCTTTAAATGAAATAATAACCGAAGTATTAAAAATAGAATTGGCGAATATGTTGAACAAGACTTGCAATTATAAAACAATCGAGCTACCATGTAATCATACTCATTATTCCCAAATAGAAGGGAGTAGTAATTAATGGTAGGGAATAGTAGTTTTAAAGTAGGACTTTATATAAGATTATCAAGAGATGATGGAAATATAGAATCTGATAGTATTGTTAGTCAAAGAAGTTTACTTAATCAATATGTTAAAGAAAATAATTATGTTGTAGTAGATGAATATGTAGATGATGGATTTTCTGGAACTAATTTTGATAGACCAGCGTTCATTAGAATGATGAAAGATATTGAAGTAGGAAAAATCAATATGATTATTACTAAAGATATGTCTAGATTAGGTAGAGATTATATAGGTACAGGAGAATTAATAGAAAAGTATTTTCCAAATAATAATATTAGATATATTGCTATTAATGATGGTATAGATACTTTTATAGATAATACAAATAATGATATTGCACCTTTTAAAGCCATAATGAATGATATGTATGCTAAAGATATATCTAAAAAAATTAAAAGTAGTTTGCATTCAAGAATGAAAGATGGCTTATATGTATCAGGAAGATGTCCATTTGGTTATCAAAAGGATCCAAATAACAAAAATCATTTAGTAATAAATGAAGAACAAGCAAGTGTTGTTAAATTAATATTTGACCTAGCTCTTAAAGGTAATACATATCATTATATAGCACAATATCTTACTAATAAAAAGATTAAAACACCAGCATCTTATTACAACTATGTATGGAATACAAAGTGTATAAGTAAAAATTGTATTTCACAAGAATATGGAGTATGGGTAGATACTACAATTAAAGCAATTTTAACTAATAGAATATATACTGGTGATACAGTACAAGGTAAGACTAAAAAGATTAATTATAAACTTAAAAAGACTGTTAAAAATAATCCAGATGATTACATTATAGTAGAAAATACACATGAAGCAATTATAGATAAAGATACATTTAATTATGTACAAACTTTATTACCTAAAAATGTTAAAAGACCAGAAAAGAAAAGGTTTTATTTACTAGATGGTTTATTATATTGTGGAGATTGTAAACACAGAATAACAATAAGATATCAAAATAAAACAGGAAGAAGTTATACAACTTGTGATTATTATAGAACATATTCAAAATATCATGTCTGTAGGACTCATACAAATAATTATGAAATATTAGAAAGTGTTATTTTAGATAATATAAGAGATGTATGTAAAAAGTATTTAGATAAAAACAAAATAAAAGAAGGGGTTAGTAATATAGAGTTTGTTGATAATACATTAAAGATAAAAAAGCAAATTGAAAGCCTAGATTTAACTAATAATAAACTAACTGAAAGTCTAGATAAAACTTATATGGATAGATTAAAAGGAATAATTGATGAAGAACAATATATTAGAGTAAGTAAAAATATAAAAAAAGAAATAGACAATAATAAAAAGAATATTGATAATCTTAAAAATGAAAGTATAGAATCGAATAAAATAGACAATAAACAAATAGAAAAATATATAAATGAATTTTTATCACTAGATAATCCAACTAGAGAATTAATAATTAATTTAGTTGAAAAAATCTATATCTATCAAGATAAGACGATAGATATTATATTTACATTTAAAAATGTTACATAAAAATTGTATCAGGAGATACTTTATTTAATATTGCTAAAGATAATCATACAAGTATGCAGAAAATT
>CAMNHZ010000005.1 GCA_946540075.1 uncultured Bacillota bacterium | reverse complement strand
ATTTATTACAAATCATTGAAAATATAACTTGTTTTATAATAAAAGAAGAGCTTATATTTGCTCTTCTTTTTTTGGAAATATTAAACTTTTATTTAAGTGGTAATACTGCACACCTGAAATAATTGATAATACTGCAGCAACTACCAATAAGAAATCTGCAACTCTTAAATTAAATAATTCAAAAGGCAAATTATAAAATAGTGTAAGCACTATACCAACCATCAAACAAGCAGTCTTTAACTTCCCAGATTTTATTGCTGCAACCACCTTACCTCTAGATCCAGCAGCCATCTTTATTGAATTAACAATACTATCACGTACAACTACTACAACTGCAATTATCGGATGAATAAATCCAGTTGATGATAAAATAATTAATACTGAATTAACTAACACTTTATCAGCTATAGCATCAGACATCTTACCAAAATCAGTAATAAGATTATATTTTCTAGCAATATATCCATCAGCAAAATCAGTAAGAGATGCAATAATAAACAAAATACCAGCAATTGGATATTTAATATCCACAACAATTGCCTCATTAATAAATATTCTTGGAACCTCTATTCCTGCAGCATCAAATGGAAATAGCAATAATCCTATAATAATAAATGATAAAATTATTCTAGATATTGTAAGTCTATTAGGTAAATTCATAAAAACCTCCTATTTAATTATATTATTTTCATTATTATTCGTTGTGCTTATAAAATCATCATGATTTATAATCGAAATAATCCCATAACCAATCATCAAAATAACTAGCACAATTATTATGTAAATAATCATTGGTGGAATAGCAAAATTGTTTTTCCTTTCCAATGTATATGGTGATGATATTTTTTTTGTTTGGCCTTTTTTAGATTTATTAAGTTTTCTTTTTTCTCTTTTTATATCATCAAGTGAAATTTTAGAAGTATAATCAAATAAATATTCATTAAATTCATCGACCATGTCTTCATAATCCAATCCTAGATATTTAGAATAATCGCGAATAAAATATTTAAGATAAAAAACGTCTTTAAATTTATCAGTATTTCCAGCTTCAATAGCTTCTATTTGACTAGGACGTAGTTTTAAATCTTCTGCTGCCTCTTCAATTGAAACACCAATACTTTCACGTGTCTCTTTTAATTTTTGACCTATTTCCTTCACTATTTCACCTCACTTCAAACATTATAAATAATATTTAATAAGCCATGTTCTGTACCACAAGGGTGACAAACATTTATCTATCGAATAAATCGATCCTAAACTCCGTTTGATTCCTTCGTTTAAGTTCCCCTACCAATTTTGGGTTTCTCGCTCATGGGGTTTACCACGTTCCACTCTTTTTATTTCTAAAAAGCATCGTCACTTTGGCACTTTTATATCTAATATAACCATGTCTTAAGATTTAGGTTAATTCGAATCCGTTAGCAAAAAAATTGCTACTGTAGGTTATTTTTTCCCTACACATGAACACTACTGCCATTTCAGGTCAGTGCGAGCATGGACTTTCCTCTACATTATTATAAATGCAGCGTTTGTCTAAAATATTATTACTTACCATATATAATTTTTTCCAAATTAGATATTCTTCTAAGTAAATCTGCATTTGTTGCTCCTGCATTATCAGAATCACTAAGTACATCTAATTTAGTCTTTAAATTTCTAATCTCTTTTTTTAAAGCAATATTCTCTTCAATTAATTCTTTCTTATCAGTATCAAGCTCTTTCATAATTGTAAAAGCTTCCTCATAATCACGAATTACAATATCCAAATATTTATCGACTTCCTGTGGACGATATCCACGAGTATCAATTTTAAATTCTTTTTCTAGTATATCTTTAGGAGATAACATTAATCTTTCTTGATACATATAACTCCCTCCTTTTATTCATACACATATACATTTTCTCAAAAAAAAGCTGATTTGTCAATCAACTTTAACTTTACATTCACTTCTTATAGAACCATTATTTTTAAGTGCTAAATATGCATCAATTTTTGCACTCATTACCTCATCTATCAATCTACCAATAAAATACTCTACATATTCTCCTTGTTTCATAATATCACCATATTAACTATAGCAACATTATGTATAAGATGCATCAAATTCGACAAAGAAAGCTATATTATTTACTTTTTACTATATGTAAGTGAAGTATCTAATAATTCAATTATAATATCATCTGATGATTTAAAACTATCATCAAGTGCTTTAGTGTATGATATTTCTACCGTAACATTAACCTTTTCACCTGCTTTTAAATCATCATTTAACTTTAATTCTTTACCAGAATCAGTATAAATCATTTTGTAAACGACAGCATCACAATCCTTATAATTTTTTTCATCAGTTCCACATCTTACTTTTCCATTCTTAAAAGAAGATAACTTAAAATTATGTTTACTAGTATTTACAATATCAAAACTATAACTAACAGAATCACCAGGTGCGACAAATTCAATTGATGATTCATCAATTGTTTTTGCATCTTTTTTTATCTTTGGATTCTTAGTATATAAAGCACTTTCCTTAGCAGTAACTTTAGTTAAATTATCAAAATAAATATTATTTGATTGCTTATCTTTTTTACCACTATTTATATTTCTAAGAAAAAGAGTATAAAACAAAAACAAAATAAGTACAACTACTAATCCGATTCCAATTTTAATTGCCATCTTTTTTAAATCAAACCTACTCATACTATCACCAATTTTATTATTACATTATTTAAAATATTTTTCAACATAATTAAAACAAAAAAACAAAAAAAGCACTTTTAAAAAGTGCTTAATTAACCATAGTATCTTTGTAAATAAAACTCTTTATCACTTTGTACTACTTTAATAATATCATCCTCAGTACGATTTTTATCTTCCATTAGTGGTCCGAAAGCAAAAAGGTTCTTCTCTTTCAAAACTTTATCAGATATATAAATATAATCACCAACATTTAATTCAGCTTGATAAAACTCTATATTTAAAACATACTCTTTCTTATCATCATCTTCTAAAGTATAATCATATCTATTTTTATTTATAATTTTTACTCTTTTCATATGTTATCTCCTTATTACACCACTATAAGATTGATTATTTAAACAAGGTGCATATCCACCTTTTATGTTGGTACTCTTCGTTAATACATTATAACCTATATTCTCAGGCATTAAATTAGGAGCATTGAAGTATTCTAAATTCTCGTTATATGGCATAAAATCATTGCCAACTGATACTAATCTAGGAACATCCAACCTTTTAATAATCGTATTATTACCTAAAAAGCCATTACCTATTTCTTCTACATTGTTTATGTCTATCTCTTGTAAATTATAAGCATGCCACATAAAATTATCTTTTATTTTTCTAATATTATTATTTTTATAATAAAGTATACTATCATTTCTATTTACTATAATTTCTATATTATCATCAATAGTTATTTTCTTCATATTTAGTTTTTTATTAGTAACAACACTTATACTTTTTATATCCTTTAATCCATCAACGAAACTATCGGGAAGTACATCCTCAAAAAGTGAAACTGTTTTATGCTCTAAATCTATTATATAATTATCGATAATTAAATACTTCGATTTATCATATTCGTGTACTTGTTTTTCTTCATCAATTATTATATTATTAGGACAATAGTAAGCTTGATTTATTTCACAATTATATTTATATAATTTTCCATTATTAGCTTTTACATATCCTGGTATTTCAAAATCATTTATATCATTACTAACATTTAAATCATAACATTCACAAAAAGCATCTTTAAGTCCTGGTATAATATTATCTAAATTATTAGAAAATGTTGCATCAGGATTAACTATCTCATTATTTTTACCATGATTATACCTATTCTTTATTGATACATTATTAATATATCCTTTTAAAAACTGAATACTTATAACCGATGTACCATATCTATCTTGTCTTTGTGGGTGCGTAAAATCTTCTCTTTTTATTTGATCAACATCTTTCTTTACTGCAAAAAATACATGGCATCTATCTAGTCTTTCACCTTTAAATGTACATAATTCTTCACCTGGTGCATAATAGTGTTTAAAAGCTTGAATCTCTTCTTCATTATGACATTCATATAATTTATATCCTGCTTCATCAAGTAATTCCTGTGGTGTCTTTCCATTACTATTTTGAGCAAAAATAAAAGTATCATCTATCTCATCATCATTTTCATCTAAACTAAAACTAAAATCAGAATCTAAATCAAACTCAAATTGACTATAAACATCATTATAACTATAAATAAAGTTTTTAAACTCCTCAACCATGTTATTCGCAACAATATCATAGTATAAAGATTTAGAGTAAGCAAAATTATCACTTAATAATTGAAACAATAATCCCTCCTCTTCAAGAAAAGTCGGAAATAATGTTTTACATAATTGCATCATTTTTTCACCATACTTACTCTTTATTTGTCTTAAATCCTTATTCATTATATCACCTATTCTCTCTCATTATACAATAATTCTTATTGTTTGTATATTATAATTTTATAAATTCATTATTATAATGAAACAAAAAATATCAATTCACTATCGAAATTGATATTTTTATATATTGATATTTTTATATTAAGTTCAAACATAATAGTTCGAACAAATTTTTAAATGGAGGGCCCGACCGGATTTGAACCAGCGATCAGGGAGTTGCAGTCCCGTGCCTTACCACTTGGCTACGGACCCATTTGTTCTCACTTCTTAATATTACACTATTATATAATTTTTGTCAATCAATACATATCTAATTTAAATATTATGCAATTTTACCAAAGATATTACTCTTTTATATTGTGCTTATTATTTTTTAATATGTGTTGAATAAAAATCTAATTTATTATATAATTAGTAAAGCATAGGAAACTAGCTTAGGAGGTAATATGAAAAAATTAACTAAAAATAAGAGTATGTTTATTATAATGTTAGTAATGTTTATATGTGTTACTGTAGCAACAGGTGCGATTATTTATTCTATAACATTACTTAGTGGTATTGAAAACACTTTAAGACTTATCGGAAGGTTTGCCTTAGCGTTAATATGGGGATTAATCACATTATTAATAATTAAAAGTTTATTTAAAAATAAACCTCTAAGGTATATAACTACAATACTTATATGTTTAATATATACTGGAGTAACAGGATTTATTTCTTATAATATTGGTGTTGCTTATGGTGCGATTGATAAAGTATCTTCAAATGCATCTACCTACTCTTCAAGTATAGTTACACTTAAAAGTAATAAAGCAAAAGATATTTCTAGCCTTGGTACCTCTAAAGTTGGTATTCTAAATGATAAAAATAATATTGCTGGATATCAAATTCCAAACGAAATTATTAAAAGCGAAAAATTAAAGATTAAAAAGGTTAAATATGATAGTTATGTAGCTATGCTTAATGACTTATATGCAGGAAAAATAGATTATTTATTCTTACCTACTAACTATACCGTTTTATTTAAAAACATGGATGGTTTTAATGATATTGATTCTAAAACGAAAATAATTTATACAAAGAGTAAAAGACTAGCAAACAAGAATAATTCATCAGGTAAAAAAATAACAAAACCTTTTACACTTCTTATTATGGGAGTTGACTCTGAAGCAGAAAATATTCAAGGTGCTTCATTTAATGGAGATTCATTAATTCTTATAACATTTAATCCAACTACACTTAATTCAACAATACTTAGTATCCCTCGTGATACATATGTACCAATCGCATGTTTCCCTAACAAGAGAGAAAACAAAATAACTCATGCCGCTTGGAACGGTGAAAAATGTATGATGGAAACAATTGAGAATTATACAGGTATAAATATAGATTACTATGTAAAAATCAATTTTAAAGGTGTTGTTAAACTTGTTGATGCCTTAGGTGGTATTGATGTTGATGTTCCTATTAAATTCTGTGAACAAGATAGTAATCGTAACTTTGATAATCTTCAATGTTTAAATAAAGGAAAACAAAAATTAAACGGTGAACAAGCACTTGCTCTTTCACGTCATAGAAAAACTGTTAATGACTTTGTAAGAGGTCAAAATCAACAATTAGTTGTTAAAGCTCTTATGAATAAAGCTAAATCTATTAATAGTTTAGATACTATATATAAATTATTAGATACTATTAGTAATAATATGGAAACTAACATGAGTAAATCTGAAATATTATCATTATATAATATTGCTAAAGATATATCTTCTAAGACTAAAGATATGCCTATGGAAGAATTACTTTCTATGCAAAGACTATATTTAAGTGGATATGATCAATACATATATGATTATAGTAGTATAGATGGTAAAGGTACTAGAATGTCACTATATAACTTTGTTGCATATAAAGGTAGTTTAAAAGATGTAGTTAATGCTATGAAGATAAACTTAGGATTAAAAGAAGAAAAAGCTATTACATCGTTTGAATTTAATGTTGATACACCATATGAAGAAAAAGTTATTGGTAAGGGTCAATATAATGAAACTCCACTTGCAATAGTACCTAACTTTGTTGGATATAGTAAATCATATGCTCAAAGTTGGTGTAGTAAACATGGTGTTTCACTAAATGTTAATACAGTATCATCAGCTAGTAGTTCAGGATTAATCTTAAGTCAATCAGCTCATCAAGGTATGGATGCTAAATACTTAAGAGGTATTACAATAACTGTTGCTTCAGGTATAAGTAATACTACATCAAGTTCAACTAAAAAAGATACTACAACTAAGACTACAACTCAAAAAGCAACTACTAACAATAATGATACAAATAACAAAATTTCAAATAAAGATGATAATAAAGATCCTAAAACTAATGGTTCATCTGAAGTTGAAAGTCCAGTTGCTGTAATTCCATCTACTGATAATTCTGGTGATAATAACAACATTTAAACAACACAAAAATGTGTTGTTTTCTTTTTTATCTAATATACTTTAATAGGAAGTGATATATGTTAAAACTATTAAGATTTATTTTTAAAGACTTTCATATCTTTACTGCTGCATATTCCAATAATATATTTCCTGATCCCCTACCTAAGGAAGAAGAAGAAATATATATTGCTAAAGCACTAACAGGAGATATGGAAGCTAGAAACAAATTAATTGAACATAACCTTAGATTAGTTGCTCATATTGTTAAGAAATATGATTACCGAAAAGATGATATTGATGATCTAATTAGTATAGGGACTATTGGTTTAATTAAAGGTGTCGATAGTTATTCTAATCATAAAGGTACTAGAATTACTACTTACTGTGCTAGATGTATTGAAAATGAGATATTAATGTATTTTAGAAGTGATAAAAAAAATAATAAAAATATAAGTATAAATGAGAGTATTGGTTATGATAAAGAAGGTAATGAAATAACGTTCTTAGATATATTAAAAACCCCTAACCCTGATTTTGCAATGGATATTCATAATAAGAACAATATAAAACTATTAAGCAAATACTACGATGTCTTAAATGATCGTGAAAAATATATTATCAATAAAAGATATGGTTTAAATAATAAAGATGAAATTACGCAAAAAGAGATAGCTAAAGAATTGGGTATATCTAGAAGTTATGTATCAAGAATAGAAAAAAGAGCTCTTACTAAAATATTAAAAGAATTTATAAAGAATAAGGATCATACATTTTAAAAAAATAAGGTTTAATTAAAACCTTATTTTTATTATTTAATTATAATTGCTTTTGTATCCTTACCTATTAAGAATCCATTACCATCATCAGTATCAAGATGAAGTTCTAATGAATAACTTGGATCAACCTTTATATGAACATTATCTAGTACTCCACCCTTTTCACCAGGAATACGTACAGAAACTTTATCTAAACCTTCAATACCAAGCATTTTAACATCTTCCTTAGTTGCATGAATATGTCTAGTCGCAATAATACATCCCTCATCAATACTAACACTACCTTTAGGCCCAACAATAGTAATACTACTACTATTATTTAAATCTCCTGAATCACGTACTGGAGGATTAATTCCAAGTTTAAATGAATCTGTTTTAGATATTTCTACTTGAGTATAATTTCTAACCGGTCCTAAAACTCGAACATTACTTATCTCACTTTTTTCTGTTTTAATAGTTACTTTTTCAACACAAGCATATTGTCCTTGTTGAGTAAGATCCTTTAATTTTGTTAATTGATAATTCTCTCCAAATAATATATCAACATCACTTTGTTTTAAATGAACATGCCTATTTGATATTCCAATATTAATTTCCATATTTTTTTAGCTCCTTAACTTTATTATCTTCACTATTTTTATTATTTAAAACACCTGAATCCACTTTTATATATTTATCATTAAATATATCATAAATAGCTGAATCATTATTATCAATAACTAAATAGTTTTCAATTCCTTTTCGTTTTATATCCTCTACTATACTAAGTCCTTTATCTTTTTTTAACCAACTTAGTTTAGTAATATTTATATTATCACTCTTTAATCCTTGATCTTTAAGGCTTAAACAAACTTCTTCTAAATTATTACAATATCTATCAGTAATAACTAAATTATCACCAGGTTTAAGTAATTGATTAAGACTAGCTATTGCTTTTTCATTGTATATTCTTTTACTATATTTATTCCTTAATTTTTTGCTATCATCATGAACAAGATTATATAATTTATATGTATAATTATCATTATAATTAGTTTTTATTATATATATATAATCACCATCAATTTCTTTTACTTGAAAAAACCAATCTAAGTTTTTAAGATCAATATCATTCATTTTTAATATTATATCTAACATATTTTTATTATATAATTTATCTAACTTAAATTCAATAATTAATGAGTTTTTCAAACTATCTCGATTTAATGTTTTTTGATCTAGGCCTGATAGTTTTAACTTTTCACTCTCATTTCCACATAATACCTGTTCTATATCAACATAAATTATTTTATTTTCTTCTACTTTTTTCATATTATCATACTCCTATAAGCATATTTTAACATATTTCATACTATTTTTCATAAAAATTATATAGAAAGGATGATAACATGAATAACTATTGCATACCCCAGTCAGGTGGAAATTATATGATAAACTCAAATATACCAATATATACAAATGAATCTGTTATGAAAAATAAACCTGATAAAAATATTAAAGAAGAAACCTCTGGAAAGAAAATAACCTTATATACCTCATTTTTTAATTCATCTGAATGGTCTAACAAAATCTTTAAGGGAATATTAGAGTATTCAACAATTACTCATTTAATAATTAGTGATCCTAAATCAGGAAAATGGTATGCTATTGCTAAAACAAATATTAATTATATTGAATTTGATGAAGAAATAACAAAAGATAGTTTTTTATTGCTTTAACAATTAAACTTTGATATAATTCTATTAGGGTTATGGTGATGTATATGAATATCGTAATATATGGAATATCAGTATTTATTATAATTTGTTTATTATTGATTTGGTATGTTAATACATTTAATAAATTTCAAGAATTAATCATAAGAATTAATGAATCAGAATCTTCAATTGATTCAATTCTAAGAAAACGTTTTGATTTACTTAATCGTTCAATCGGAATAATTAAAGCTAATACAAATACTAAAGAAGATGTACTAGATGATATAGTAAAACTACGTTCTCGTAAACTTACAAACTATGAATTGGATCGTAAATTATATGATTCATTAAATGAATTTGATCGTATAAAAGAAAAACACCCTAAACTTAATGATAGTGATGCTTTTATTAAAATAGAATTAGGACTTACTGAGTCAGAAGCTGAGATAACAGCTTGTAGAAAATATTATAATGACATTATAACCGATTATAACAAATTATCTAGAACATTCCCATCAAATATAGTTGCTAAAATATGTCACTATAAAAATAAAACTTATTTCGATGGTAAAGATATGGATGATGATATTAAAAATGATATGAAATTATAACTTAGTTAATACTAAGTTTTTTCTTTTTTTATATATCGAACAAAGGTTTATAAACAAAATCAAATAATCAAAAAATAACATTTTTTACAAAAAAAGTATTGACAAAGTAGACTTTTTAGATTAATATATAAGGCACCAATTCGAATTAGGCGAATTGGAGCTAGTATCACACTAGCCAACCCCTTTTTATTCTTTTATTTGAAGTGGTCTCAGGGGGCCACTTCTATTTTTTTATCTAAAAACAACTTCATTAGAAGTTGTTTTATAATTCAATAACATCAATAGTATTACAAATAATCTGGTACTTATCAAAACGCTTTTCTACTTTTCCTTTTATTAAAACTAGTTGTCCTTCTTTTATATTCATGTTTTTTTCATATACTTTTGGGAATAATACTGCATCTATAGTACTAACTTCATCACTAACACTTAAAAAACACATTCTTTGATTATTCTTAGTATTAATGATTTTCATTCTATCAATCATTACGACGATTGATATTGATCTATCAAAAAATTTAGGTATACTAGTTAAAGTTATACTATTATTATGTTTTAATCTTGCTTCAGTAACTGGATGCTTACTTAGATAGAAACCAAATACATCATATTCTCTATTCATAAGTTCTAATTTAGAATACTCTTCATATTCATTAATAATTGGTTTTTCTACAAAATCTTCGTCTAATTCGCTTATTAATTCACTATAATTAATTATATTATCTAAATTATTAACTAAAGTATTATGATTTATATTAAAACTATCAAATACTCCAGCATCAATCAAACTGATGATAGTTTTTTTATTTAATGTTTTACTGTAACATCTCTTCATAAAATCATATATATCTTTAAAAGGTTCTGTTCTATTTTCTAAAATCTTTTTAGCTACTGCAAAACCAACATTTTTAATACCTGTAAGTGGATAAATAATTCCTTTATCTGTTATAACATATTTATCTTCACTTAAGTTAATATTAGGTTTTAATATATCTATATTATTTAGTTTAGATTCATAAATATATTCTCTTGTCTTTATTTCACTACCAGTTGCATTAGATAATAACCCAGCGCAAAAATATTTAGGATAATAAGCTTTTAAATAAGCCATTTTATAAGCAATCATTGAATAAGCTACTGAATGAGATTTATTAAATCCATATGAAGCAAACTTTAATATCATATCATATACTTTAGTTGCGACTTCCCTACTATATCCATTATCAATACTATTTCTAATAAACTTATCTTTTTCTTTTAATAAGATATTTTCTTTTTTCTTACTCATAGCTCGTCTTAAAATATCAGCTTCTCCAAAAGAAAATTTTGCCATCTTACTAGCTATTTGCATAATTTGTTCTTGATAAATAATAATTCCATAAGTATCTTTTAATATATCTTTTAGACTATCATCAATATAATTTATTTTTTCGTATCCATACTTTCTTCTTATATAAGTATCTATGTTATCCATTGGTCCTGGTCTAAAAAGTGCGATAGCTGCACAGATATCATGAAAACTATTAGGTTTTAACTTCTTTAAAAAGTTTTTCATACCTGTTGATTCAAATTGAAATATACCTACTGTATTAGCTGTTGAAAATATATTTAGTGCTTTTGAATCATTAAGTGGAATACTATTAAAATCTATTTTCTTGTTCTCGTTTTCTTCAATCAATCTAATAATATTACTAATCAAAGATAAGTTTTTAAGAGCTAAAAAGTCCATCTTAAGTAATCCTAACTCTTCAAGATGTTCCATAGAAAAACCGGTTAAATATCTATCATCACTTGATTTTAATAATGGGATTACATTGTCTAAATCTTTATTAGCCATAACAATACCAGCAGCATGAATTGTAGTATGTCGTTTCAATCCCTCTAACTTAAGTGCTACTTTATATAATTTTTTTATATCTTCATTTCCTTCAATATAATCTTTTAATAAAGGTTTACTTTTATAGTTTTCTCTTAAAGTCATTTTTGCATCAAGCATTTTAGCAAGATAATCAATAGTCTTGATGCTTATATCCATACTTCTTCCGACATCTCTAATAACTTGTTTAGATGCAAGTGTACCAAAAGCTACTATTCCAGCAACTTTTTTATAGCCATATTTATTTATACAATAATCAATTACTTCATCGCGACGATCATCCTCAAAGTCAATATCAATATCAGGCATTGTTACACGTTCTGGATTCAAAAATCTTTCAAATAATAAATTATATTTAATAGGATCTATTTCCGTAATATTAAGTAAATAAGAAACAAGTGAACCTGCTGCACTACCACGTCCAGGCCCAACTAAAATATTATTATCTTTAGCAAATTTAACATAATCATAAACCACTAAAAAATAATTACAGAATCCCATATTATTAATAACATTTAATTCATATTTCAATCTTTCAGCGTATTCTTTACCTACTACATTTCCAAACTTCTTACGTAAACCTTCAATACAAAGTTTCTTCAAATATTCATATTGATTGTTATTTTCACATTCATATACTGGAAGCAAATCTTTTTGATAAAGTATCTCGACATTACAATCATCAATAATCGTTTTATTATTAAAATTATCATCAGCGTTTAAGTGAATATATTTATGAACATTATTCTCTTTAACTTCATCATAAATAACACCTTTTTTTATAGAGTGCAAATAATTCAAATAAATAGTATCTTCTTTTGTTAATGACAAGCATTCATTCATATATACAAGTTTTTCACTTCGATATTCTTCTTTTTCATCGTTTGTAGAATAACCTATATAAATATCTTGATATACTTTCTTTAATTCGTTATAAATATCAATTGATTTAACTGGAATAATACATATTAAATTATCACTATAATCATTAATAACATTTAAATCTAATTTATTATCAGATGCTAACGTTGATAACTTTAATAAATTTTTATATCCATCATTATTTTTAGCATATAAAACTAACTCTTGATTCTCAACTCTTATGCATAAGCCAATAACTGGTTTTATATTATTCTTTTTACATTCTTTATAAAACTCCATAACTCCAGACAAATTGTCATCACATATAGTTAATGCCTTTAAATTATTATCTAATGCAAACTTTATATAATCATTAATTCTAATTAAACTATGTAATAATGAATACTCAGTTTTTACATATAATGGTACATAATTCATTTAGCATCACCTTCTTTATATAAGTATTATAACAAAAACAAAAAAGAAATAATACAAATTATTTCTTTTTATTGTTTTTTTCTATATTCTCTAATTCTTTTCTTTGCTGTTGATGTTGTAACTTTTTCATCCCAATCATCATTTGGACCAAGCGCTAAATCATTTGTTAGTATCTTGACTACATCTTTATTCTTTAACTTATAATCTAATGATACTTCACTATTATTAACTAATGCACCAATCATACTATTTCCTATACTATTTCCAATTTTATAAGCAAAATCAATTGGTGTTGATCCTTCAGGAAGTTGTATAACATCTCCTTTTGGGGTATAAACATATATTTCATCTCTGAATAATTCTCTTTTAACTTGATCAACAAATTCACCGTTATCTTTAAAAATTTTATCTATTTCAATAATTGATCTAGCAAATTGATATTTATTCTTTAATTCATTCTGCATAGTCTTTCTAGCATCATCTTTGTCGAAATCCCAGAATGCAGCTAAACCTAAAGAAGCAGCTCTATCCATTTCACGAGTTTTTATTTGAAATTGAACCAACTTATCATCCGCACCAAATACTGTTGTATGTAAAGATTTATACATATTAGTTTTAGGACTACTTATATAATCTCTAAACTTATCATTAACAACATGATATTTAGAATGAATAAGCCCTAAAGTACCATAACATGTATAAACATCATCAACTATAACTTTTAAAGTAATTAAATCATGAATCTCAGGTATTGTATAACCATTATTTAATTTCTTTTCCATACTATATATATTTTTTATACGAACTCTTATTTCATTTTCAATATTATGTTCATCAAGAAGTTGTTTTACTGTTGTTAACATATCTTGAATACACTTTTCACTATCTTTTGTTATTTCTTTTCGGATTTCAATTAAGTTTTCATATTCTCTTGGTTCTAAATACTTAAGAGACAAAATAGAAAGTTCATTTTTTATTTTATAAGCACCAATATAATAAGCAAGTGGGACAAATATTTCTAAAGTTTCTAATGCTTTCTTTTTTTGCTTATATCCCTTCATATGTTGTAGTGTTCTCATATTATGTAATCTATCCGCTAATTTAACTACAATTATTCTAATATCTTCTGCAATTGATATTAAAATTTTACGAGTGTTAGCATGTTCACAATCTTGTTTAGATGAAAAATTCATTTTACCAATCTTTGTTACACCCTCAACTAACAAAGCAATACTTTCATTAAAATCTCGTTCAATATCTTCCCTAGTAGCATCTGTATCTTCGATTGTATCATGTAAAAGACCGGCACATATAGTATCAATATCAGCATGCATTTCAGCTAATATGAAAGCAACATTTAAAGGATGTATTATATATGGTTCCCCACTCTGTCTTTTTTGCCCTTCATGTTTCTTAGATGCATAATCATATGCCTTAATAATTAAATCAATATTCCCTTTGTTGTAAGATCTAACTTTTTCAATTAATTCTTCTAATGTAACATTATTCATATTTTCACCCCCAAATCCAACGACAAAAAAAGCACCTAAAAACTACTTTAGATACTTTTCACTTCAAATAAATTTTGGCAGCAGAAAAACATATTAAATAAAGCTATAATAAACATTATTATTGATGCATTAAATTTCATAATACTGCCCCCTGAAATATTACATAGATTTTACACCAAAAGCCCTTTTAAGTCAACCCTTTATTAAATCTAAATTCATTAATCTTTTTCAATAAAAAAGACGAGATTAAATTCTCATCACTATAAATCATTAAAATATAATTTATTACATTCTTTTAATTTCTTGTTTATCATCTGAAACTATATTAATTAATACATCGTCTAAATTACCTAAATCTACAACATTATTATGTTTATCAGAATAAGCTACTTGAGTAGTTTCATATCGATTATATGGTTTTTCATATTCACTATCATCGTATATAGATGGCATCTCTCTAGATATTTTTAAAAACGATGAAAGTTGCCTATGTTCTAACTTTGTTGGAGCCTTGGGAAGTACAATACATGCTGAATGAGGAGCATGTTCTTTATAATTATTATAATTAGTAGAATCATATATAACTATAAATCCACTATTTTTCATAAGCTTAACTAATTCCGCTGTTTTACCCTGATTCTTTTTTGCCTTAGTAACTAGTTTTTTATTATTTTTAAAATCTTTTAATATTGCATCATACATTATTTCAAAATGGTGTTGATTATTATAATCTTCATTATAATATGT
Source organism: uncultured Bacillota bacterium (assembly GCA_946540075.1). GTDB lineage: Bacteria > Bacillota_I > Bacilli_A > RF39 > UBA660 > CAMNHZ01. Next base: position 14,432 of record CAMNHZ010000005.1, on the reverse strand, counting down.
TTCAACTCTTCCTTCAGGTGAAATCAAAGCTAACTTTAAATTTTTATCAGTATTAATATATCCCATAAATATACCTCCCCTAAATATAAATTAAACATACTACTATAGATAGAATAAATCAAGTGATTTTTGTAAAGTTGTCTTTTCTTGATATAATTTTACATTTTATTATAACTTGATACATTTAAAAGTATACCCATACTACATAAAGTTATAAGTAAACTAGAACCTCCATACGAAAGAAATGGGAGTGTTACTCCTGTAACTGGAATTAATCCTACTACAACCATTAAATTAAGTAATGTTTGAAACGCAAGTGAAAAAGTTATACCAAATGCTAAATATTTACCAAATTTGTCGTTGCACCTTGTTGCTATATTAAAGCCACGATAAATAATAATCAAGAATAATACACTTACAATTATTATTCCCATGAAGCCAAATTCTTCACTTATAATTGAGAATATAAAGTCAGTCTGAGGTTCTGGTAAATAGAAATGCTTTTGGAATGATTTACCAAATCCTTGACCAAATATTCCACCTGGACCTATAGCATATAAACTTTGAATTATTTGAAATCCACTACCTAAAGGATCTTGCCAGGGATTTAAAAAAGAAAGTATTCTCTTAAGACGATATGGAGCAATAGCTATTAATCCTACTATACCTACTATTCCAATCATACCTATCTTTATAAAAAAACTAAAATCAACTCCTGAAACAAACATAAGTCCTATTATACTCATAACGATAATAACACCAGTTCCAAAATCTGGTTGTAACATAATAAGACCAAATATAAATAAAGTAATTATTAATATAGGAAGAACGCCTTTTTTTATATCTTTTAATTCTCTTTCATTATTGCATAAATATTTACTTGTAAATATAATCAATGCTAATTTAGTAAACTCACTTGGTTGAATACCAAATGATCCTATTCCAAACCAACTACGACTTCCGTTTCTAACTGTTCCTATTCCTGGGATTAAAACTAGTATTAATAAAATTACACATCCAAGTAAAATCTTATTAGATTTCCTTAGATATATATTATAATCAATTTTACTAATAACATTCATCATAATTAATCCAATAATAAGAAATAACCCTTGATTCTTTACAAATTTATATGGATCATTAAACTTGTATTCAGCCCAAATATTAGATGCTGAATAAATCATAATAAGACCAAATATTGAAATTATTATTATACTAACAAACAATACCATATCCTTTTTCTTCATCAATACCACACACCAAATAATATAGAAATCATCGCACCTAATAATCCAATAATCCAAAATAGTTTAACTATATCACGCTCATTCCAGCCCCTTTTTTCAAAACTATGATGGATTGGTGCCATTAAAAATAGTCTTTTATGAGTTAACTTATAATAATATCGTTGTAATATTACTGATAAAGTTTCTATAACAAATACAATCCCAATAACAATAAGTAGTATTTCATGTCGAGTAACAATTGCATAAGCACCTAAGGTTGCGCCAAGGGAAAGTGACCCAGTATCACCCATAAATACTTTTGCTGGACTAATATTAAATACTAAAAATCCGAGTAATGATCCAACTAATATAAAACTAAATATTGCTAAATCTTCATATCCTTCTAACCATCCAGTATTATAACTTATTATTCCAAACGTAAGAAAAGATATAACTGATAATCCTGCTGCAAGTCCATCTAATCCATCTGTCAAGTTAACAGCATTACTACTAGCTAATAAAACAAATAATATAAATAAGCCATAAAAACCACCAATGTTTTGTTTAATTCCTAATGTATGTATCCATAATAGCGGTTCATTACCAGCAATGCTAAATATATAGAAAAATATAACTGCAATTACTAATTGAAATACTATTTTATTATATTCACTTAATCCTTTATTGTTATTTCTTTTTATTATTAAATAGTCATCTAAAAAGCCGATTAAAGCGTATCCTATCATAGTTATAATAATTATCAATATAGTATAGTTCATTCTAATTTTACCTAGTAAAAAGAATATTAAATATATAAATAAACTAGATAGTATAAATATTAAACCACCCATTGTAGGTGTATTTTTTTTACTGGAGTGTGCTTGTTCTAAATAAATGCTAAGTCGTTGTGAAGCGTGTATTTTTTTTAAGAAAGGAATCACTATTATGCCCATCATAACTGATATTAAAAAACTTATCATCATTGCTAATACTGATTTAGTTAATATTAACATATAATTCCTCCCTAATTATTTAACATTAGTTTTACAGTTTCACCCTCTAAGATACGCTCACCTGCCTTAGGTGTTTGATAAACTACTGTATTACCACTTCCAGAATATTCGATATTTAAACCTTTTAATTGTTCTATAGCATCTTTTCTTTCTAACCCTATTACATTAGGTATAGTTATATATTTCTTCTCAGCTGGTTGATATTCTTTTTCACTTGCACCTTTTGGTTTCTTAATACTTAAAATATCTATCGAATCTTTTAAGATTGTTTTAGCAATTGGAGCTGCAACTGTACCACCATACTGTGTTATTCCTTTAGCATTATCTACTGCTATATATACAACTATCTTAGGGTTATTAGCGGGCATAAAACCAATAAATGATGTAATATAGTTTCCAACCATATAAACACCATTATTTACCTTCTGAGCAGTACCTGTCTTTCCTCCTACTCTATATCCATCAATAAAAGCATTTCTTCCTGTTCCGTTAGTTACAACACTTTCTAATGCCATCCTTACTTCCTTACTAGTCTTTTTACTAATAACTCTTCTAATTCTTTTTTTATTAAACTTTTTTATAACAGAATTTGTTTCTGGATCATTTAAACTTTTAACTATATACGGTTGATATAAAATCCCTCCATTTACTACAGCTGAGACTGCAGTTATTTGCTGAATCGGTGTAACACTTACCCCTTGACCAAATGATGTTGTAGCAAGTTCTACTGGTCCAACATTTTTTAAACTAAATAATATCCCATTACTTTCTCCATTTAAATCAATTCCAGTTTTCTGACCAAATCCAAAATTTCTAATATATTTAAACAAAGTATTCTTACCTATTTTTTGTCCCATAACAACAAACCCTGGGTTACATGAGTTTTCAACTACCTCTAAGAAAGTTTCTTCACCATGTCCACCATGTTTCCAACACTTTATACGAGCACCATCTACATTTATACTTCCTCCATCAAAGAATTTATCTTTATATAAATCAATCTTATTTTCTTGTAATGCGGTTGAAAGTGTGATTATTTTGAAAGTAGATCCAGGTTCATATGTCATCCAAATAGGTAAATTACGATTTAATTCTTCCTTGCTATATTTTTGATAATTATTAGGATCAAAATCAGGTCTAGATGACATTGCAAGTATTTCTCCACTATTAGGATCCATTATTATTCCAATAACATGATCTGGATTATATCTTTTAACAGCATTAGTTAATTCTCTTTCAAGTACTTCTTGTAATTTATAGTTTATCGTTAAATTAATATTTATACCATCTTGTGGTTGCTCATAAACTTCACTTAAATTTAATTTATTACCCTTAGCATCACTTAGGTATTTTATAGCTCCGCTTTTACCTGTTAAATACTTATCATATTGTAATTCAATCCCACTAAGACCTTGATTATCTATTCCTACATATCCTAATGTATGCGCTAAATAATTATTATTTGGATAATTTCTTTTTGACTCTTTTACCAGATAAACACCTTTTAATTTTAACGAATCTATTTTATCAGCTATCTCATAAGATAATCTTCTTCCTTCCGGATGAACTCTTTCTATTGAAGTTCTTTTTGATACATGTTTATACATTTCATCATACGATACTCCTAATATTTCAGCAAGTTTCTTTGTAGTGTCTTCTTTATCTTTAATCTGATTAGGTATCAAAACAAGCGAAGTAGTTGTTATATTATTAGCAAGTTCTACTCCATTTCTATCATAAATAATACCTCTATCTGCTTCTATAGGAAGATTACGACTCCATAAGTTTTTAGCATAATTATTTAATTTATCATAGTCTATTACTTGGATATAAAATACTTTAGCTATTATTAATATAAATATAAAAACTATTATTAAAAATACGATTCTAATACGGATATGAATATGTTTAAAAAACATGGTATCACCTATAAAATAATATGATTATATAGAAAAAAAAGAACAAACACTTAATTAGTATTTGTTCTTATAATACTACCTTTTAGATAACTCTACGACTTTCTTCCATAATAACGGACCTACTAATCCATTAATTTGAAAACCATAGTCATCTTGTAACTTCTTAACTGAATTCTCAGTTAAATCATCAAATATTCCATTAACTCTAACACCTGGAATTGATTTATCATATTGACATATTTTTAATAAGAACTTTTGGAATCTTCTAACATCTTCTCCAGTTACACCTTTAGTAAGAAAATAACCAGGATATAATTCATCAATAAAATTAACCTGAGATGTAGTTGGAGACTTTAACATCTTATCATATACCTCTCTAAGTCGTTGCCAATCAGTATAATTAAAAGTTCCAGTTACTGGTAATCCATATTTACGTTGAAATGCCATTACCATCATTCTACTATTATCATTATAGACAGAATTAGTAGGTAAATATGGGATATCTGGATCTAAAAATGCGATAGCATTTAAATAATAATGCATAAACTCAACTTCAATCCCTGTATCCCCATAGTTTAATTCTTCCAAATAAGGAAGTTGAGCTTCTGATGCACTAATTCCTTCAGAATAAAGATCTGCCAATTTTTTAACACTTGTATATACATATTTAATTCGATACCAAGTAGCCTTATCTACTTCCCCAGTAACAGGTAATGAAAAGATTTCTTGAAATTTCTTTACAGCGGCTTCTGTTTCTTTACTATATAAACCTAAATTATCTTCAATAAGTGGAATAGCAGGATAATTCTGTCTAATACGATTTAAATCTCTTTCAATTAATTTAACAGGATTACCTGCAAAACCTAGTTTAATAACATAACCAGGATATCCTTCTTCTACATCACCTACTGGTGCATTTTCCTTAATCGATATATCATCACCATAATAATATCTTAAAATTTGAATTGGAGTTTTTCCTTGATTAGCAAGACTAACTGATCCCCATTGACTAAGTCCATTACAGGTACTAATTCTTCCATCGCAATACTTAGTAAAATATGGTTGAATTTGACCTGCTTTTACTACATAATCATTAAATATTTCTTCAACAATATTACTAATATTTTCATAGACAGCTCTATTCTCTATATATTTTTGATCATAAGCTGATGTACTTGTAATATCAAAATTATATCCTTTACTTCGATACCATTCATTATAAATACGATTTAAAGCAAATGATATAATTGCATATATATTAGCCCTTAATGATGATTCGGGCCAAGTTGGATATAATTCACTAGAAGCTACATTTTTTATATAATCTATAAAAGGTACAGTTATATTTCTGACTGCTTCATCAGGTGTACCTAAATGAACTGTTATATTATTAGGTACAATAGGATACTTAATAGCCATTATCATATCTCATTTCTAAATTACTACTTGGTACAATATTAATATATTGAACTATACATATATTAGAATATACTATAATCTGATAATTCTTATCTAATCCATCTGAATCATATTTAGCATTTAAATCATATAAAGCATACTTTGGAATTATCTCATCATCAGGGTTTTCGATAGGTGCGGGTAATTTTATACCATTAATCATTCCAGATGAATCAGTAACACCTTTAAAAAAAGTAACTTTATTATTACCTATATTCTTAGTTATAGTAATACTAACTCCTTCTACTGGTAATGCCTCGTTTCCTAAAGATGCACGTATTTTTAAACACCCAGTACCAGAATTTTCTTTAATAAAAATTTGATAATCGGTAGTATTTTTAAAATTTACATCATCAAAATTAACATTATTCATATTATCAACTCCATTATATTTTTAAAACTTGACCTATTTGTAAAGAATTTGAAGTCAAATTATTCTTTCTTTTTATTATATCTACACTTGTATTATATTTCTTTGCAATAGTATATAGACTATCTCCTTTTTTTACTACATAAGTAATATCATTAGATGGTGTAGATGGTATATATGCTGTTCCAATACATTCTTCTACTACTTCAACATCTTCTTTTTTTGTTCTTATTTTTAAGTTCTGTCCGATAGATAAATTATTACTACTAAGTCCATTATCTTGCTTAATTTGTTCAACAGTAACACCATACTTTCTAGCTATACTATATAAGCTATCTCCTTTTTTTACTACATAATTTTCAAATGAAGGTACAGTCGGATTAATACTTGCTACATTCTCTGGAATTCGTAATTGTTGACCTATAGATAAATTATTACTCTTCAAATTATTAAGTGAAATTATAGCTTGAACCGTTGTTTCATACTTTCTAGCTATACTATATAAACTATCTCCTTTTTTTACTGTATATATAAATAAAGATGCAGGATTACTACCAGAATTAGTAGGTATTTGTAATACCTGACCTACTCTAATTGTTGTTCCTACTAAATTATTAAGGTTAGCTAAATCAGTAGCAGATACTCCAAACTGGTTACTTATTCCATAAATAGTATCACCTTCTTTTACAGTATATGTCATAAATCACCTCTTTAAAATATATGAAAAAAGTATAATAAAAAGACGCAATTAATCGCCTTTATTTCACATTCTAATAACCTATAGTTTTTTTGTTGAACTTATTATAATATTTATTTAATGCTAATTTGATCTTATCATATTCATCATTACTTAAAAACACTTTAGAAAAGGCAAAACACATTTTACCTTTTTTAGGTATAACATAAATTACACTATCTTTTTCTTTTATACGAACTATGTTAGACCACTTAAGATTAGTTACATTATTACCTATTTTTTCAGTAATTCCATTATCATCAATATTACATATGTGTTTTCCTAGTATTTCTTTATTCTTCTTATCGTTTTTTAATATACTATTTAGTCTTATTCGATCCATAAACTTTATTATTCCATACAGTATTATTACACATAATAGCATTATGAATACTAATATCTTTTGATTGTCCATAAAAAACTTATAAGTAAGAGCAAAATATATTCCTATAAACATCATAATACTAAAAAAATTAACTGCAACTCTTGTTTTCTTAAAGTAATTCTTATATTCTTCTTTTGTTATATCATAACTAATCTCCATCTTATTCCTTCTTTCTATTATAATTATAGAACAAAAAAATAAAAAAAGGAAGATTTAATCTTCCTTAGTATTAAGTAATGGTTTTAAAAATTGACCTGTATAACTTTCTTTTACTTGAACTATTTTTTCTGGAGTTCCCTTTGCGATTATAGTACCTCCACCATCTCCACCTTCTGGTCCTAAATCAATAATATAATCAGCTACCTTTATTACATCTAAGTTATGTTCTATTACTAGAACCGTATCTCCATTATCAACTATTCTTTGTAGAATTTTAAGTAACTTCTTAATATCTTCACTATGTAATCCTGTTGTAGGTTCATCTAATATGAATAAACTCTTACCTGTTGGTTTTTTCTGTAACTCTTTTGCCAATTTCACACGAGCAGCTTCCCCTCCAGATAAAGTTGGAGCACTTTGTCCTAATTTAACATATGATAATCCTACATCCATAAGCATTTGTAATTTATTTCTAACTTTAGGAATGTTTTCAAAAAATTCATATGCTTCTTCTACTCTCATTTCTAAAACATCATATATATTTTTACCTTTATACTTTATTTCTAATGTTTCTCTATTATATCTAGTTCCTCCACATACTTCACATGGAACATATACGTCAGGTAAAAAATGCATCTCTATTTTCTTAACACCATCACCCCAGCAAGCTTCACAACGTCCACCTTTTACATTAAATGAAAATCTTCCTTTATCATATGCCTTTATTTTAGCTTCTTTTGTTTGTGCGAAAACTTCTCTTATTTCATCAAATACACCAGTATATGTAGCTGGGTTACTTCTAGGTGTACGACCAATTGGATCTTGTGATATATCGATTACCTTATCAATATTTTCAAGTCCTTTAATACTCTTGTATTTACCTGGTTTTTCTTTATTCTTATATAATTTATTAGCAATAGTTTTATAAAGTATATCATTAACTAAAGTTGATTTACCACTACCACTTACTCCTGTAACACATGTAAATGTTCCAAGTGGAAATTTAACATTTATATTCTTTAAATTATTCTCACTACATCCTTTAAGTTCGATATACTTTTTATTTCCTTTTCTTCTTACTGCGGGTACTTCTATTTTTTCTATACCTTTTAAATATCTTCCTGTTATACTATTTTCATTATTCATTACTTCTAGAGGTGTTCCTTCGGCAACTATATTTCCTCCATGTAATCCTGCTTTTGGACCTATATCTACTAAGTAATCTGCTGCAAGCATCGTATCAGTATCATGCTCTACAACAATCAATGTATTACCTAAATCACGCATTTCTAATAATGATTTTATCAATCTATTATTATCTCTTTGATGCAAACCAATACTTGGTTCATCTAATACATATAATACTCCAGTAAGTCTAGAACCTATTTGAGTTGCAAGTCTAATACGTTGAGCCTCTCCACCTGATAATGTTAGTGCGGTTCTAGCTAAAGTTAAATACTCTAATCCTACATTAATTAAAAAGCTAAGTCTAGAACTGATTTCTTTCAATATTAATCTAGCTATTTCATTTTGTTCCTCAGATAGTTTTAAATTATTTAAAAAGTCATATAATTCTTTAATACTTAGTGTTGTTACTTCATAAATATTTTTACCACCAATTAAAACTGATAATACTGAGTCATTTAATCTAGATCCATGACAAGCTTCACAAGGAAGTTCTGTCATAAATGTTTCAATCCAATCTCTAATCCAACCACTTTTAGTTTCTATATATCTTCTTTCTAAATTAGTAATTACTCCTTCATAATAATTTCTAGTAGTTCTAGTATTTCCTGTTCGTGAAACATAATTAAATTCTAATATATCAGGACTACCATATAATATATAATTTAATTTCTTTCGATTTATTTTCTTTAATGGTATATTCATATCAATATCATAATATTCACAGATAGTTTTTAATTCAACAAAATTAATATTATTTGGATCTTTTACATTTAAAGATAATATTGCTCCTTCCATAATAGATTTTTCTTTATCAGGAATTATTAAATCTTCATCTATTTTCTTTTTAATACCAAGTCCTTTACATTCTGGACATGCACCATATGGAGCATTAAATGAAAATAATCTTGGTTCTAATTCTGGTAATGAAAAATCACAATCTGGACAAGCATATGATTCGCTCATAACAATTTTATCTTTACCAATTACATCAATAACTACTTTTCCGTGAGCCAATTTTGATGCAGTTTCAATTGATTCATACAATCTACTTCTAATACCATCTTTCATAATTAATCTATCAACAATAACTTCAATACTATGTTTTTTGTTCTTAGATAATTCAATATCCTCTGATAAATCAAATTCTTCTCCGTCAACAATAATTCTTACATATCCATCACGTCTTAATTTTTCAATTAAATCTTTATGGGTACCCTTCTGACCATAAACAATTGGACTTAGTACTCTTATTTTAGTTCTATCTTCTAACTTTAAAATCTGATTAGTCATCTCTTCAATACTTTGACTGGAAATAGGTTTATTATGAACTGGACAATAAGGAACACCAATTCTAGCATATAATAATCTTAAATAATCATATATTTCAGTTACTGTTCCAACTGTACTTCTAGGATTCTTACTAGTAGTTTTTTGATCAATACTAATAGCAGGAGATAATCCTTCAATCGAATCAACATCCGGTTTATCTGAACCACCCAAAAACTGTCTAGCATAAGCACTTAAACTTTCTACATACCTTCTTTGTCCTTCAGCATATATCGTATCAAAAGCAAGTGAACTTTTACCACTACCACTTACTCCTGTCATAACTATTAATTTATTCTTAGGTAAATCAATATTAATATTTTTTAGATTATTCTCTCGTGCACCTTTTATAATAATTTTATCCATACGTATCACCTTTCACATTATTATAACACAAATAACCAAAATAATAACTACTAACTAAATAATGTTATGATATAATGGTATATAAGGTGATGTCATGAAAAAACTAACATTAACTCAAAAAATGTCTATTAAAGATTTAAGTGAATTAATAAACATGATAATAAATTTTGAAAGTAAAAAAAATAGTATTAATATAGACTTAAATATCATAACTACAAAAAAGATTATAATTAAACATTTTCTAAATAAACTATTACTTAACACTGACAACATATCTTTAAGTAATAAAATAAAAATTTACAATTATAAAAGAGGAGGTTTTCTTTTATCAAAAAACAACAAGCGTATTGGTATTATTAAAATCAATATTAAAACTATTAAAAATGATACCGTATTAAAAAATATCAATAATAACCTATTTAGAATCTGGAATACATGTGCGCATGAAGTTAGACATGCTTATCAACATAAAAACCTTGATATTGAAAATAAAAATATTATTGATTTAGGACCATACCAAAATACTATTGAACGTATGCTCGTAAAAAATACTGACCCTAGTTTTTATACAGAATATTACGATTATCTTTTCTTTGAAAGAGATGCGGTCAATTATGGTTTCAAAGAAGCAAGAAAGTATGTTGATGGTTTTGATGAAGATTATGTAAGAATCTATGAAACTATTAACGACATTTATATGACATCCTTACCGGAACAATATATGATAAAAAAAGCATTTGATGATTATGTATTTAATGACATTAAACCCCTATTACATATTAATAATGGTATTTTTAATGCTAATGTTTTAAACCTTGAGTATATTACAAATGGGTTTAATGTGCGTAGAAAAAGTATCTATGAACTATTTAATACTTTAAATTACAAAGATTTTAATAATAGTAAACCAAATGTTACTAAAAAATTATTATATCAACTTATATGGGATAATTTAATAATAACTAAACCAACTAATGATGAGATTAATTTACTAACTGATGAACAAAAACAAATAGTATTAGATGTGTTAAAACTCAAAAATTATCAGATTACTAAGAATAATGATTATTCACTTGAACTTATTGAATTAGCTAAAAGATTTTCATTTTTTAAAAGTAATGAAAAAAATATGAATATCAAAAAAAATGTATTAAATATTGCAAAAAATAATTTAGAGAAAAATAAACAACCTAATTTTGAATTTAAAAAATTAATTAATCATTATGAAGAAGTTATATTAAATAGTGAAATAAAAGTTAGAAATTAAACATTTCTAACTTTTTGGTTTGAATATAAGTGATAGAAAGAAAGATATAATTATTGCGGCAATTATACCTGATGATGTTAAATCAAACATTCCCATCATAAGTCCTACAAAGCCATATTTTTTAGCTTTAACTAAAGCTCCATGGATTAATAAATGTCCAAAACTTGTTATTGGGACAAGTGCGCCTCCTCCGGCCCATTTTACAATCTTATCATAAATACTAAATATATCTAGAAAAGCACCTATTACTACAAACATAGTAGTTACGTGACCTGGAGTAAGTTTGGTATTGTCTAGTATTATTTGTCCAATTAAACACACTAATCCAGCAAATATAAATGCATTTAAATATATCATTCTACTACCTCCAAACTAATAGCATGAGCGATACTAGGTATAGTTAATTTTTGATTTACTGAAGATACACTGTGCAGCGAACCAGTTGCTACTAATAAAACTCTTTTTAATTTTTTCTTTTTCATTAAACTAAATATATAACCATAAGTAACTAATGGTGCACATGCTGGACCACTTCCTCCTGAATATACATCTTGATTTTCTAAGTCATAAATCATTGTGGCTGTATCATCGTAATTTTTTAATTCTATATTATATTCTGTTTGCATATATTCAGTAAGTATCTTTTTACCAATACTACCTAAATCTCCAGTTAAGATCAAATCATAATATGATACTTCTCTTTTAGTATCTTTTAAGTGTTTATATATAGTATAAGCTGCAGCTGGTGCCATTACAGCTCCCATTTGATATGCATCTTTTATTCCTAAATCCTTTACAACTCCTATTGTTGCACTCTCTACTTTTATTCCTTCCTTATTATATGATAAATATGCACTAGCACTCCCTGTTGTTGTAAATGTTGTTGTTTTAGGTTTAGGTCCACCATATTCTACTGGATATCTAAATTGTTTCTCAGCTGTATTATTATGGGAAGATACTGAACATATACAGTTTTTAATTTGTCCTGCTTCAACCATATTAGAAGCTAATATTAATCCCTCTACACTACTAGCACAAGCATTATATATACCAAAATAAGGTATACCTAGAGTGGATGCAGCATAATTAGATGACATCAATTGATTTAATAGATCTCCTGATATAAATAGATCTATATCAAATCTAGTCTTATCTAATTTATCTAAAACAATATCAACACTATCTTCAATTAATTTTGATTCAGCTTGTTCAAAAGTTTTCTTATTAAAATAAAAATCATTATAACTTTTATCAAAATAATTTACTAAAGGTCCTTCTTTTTCATATGGACCTACAACTGTACCAGTTTCATTAATATATACATTTTTATATTTAAATGTCATAATTAACCTCCAAATAATAATAATCTAATAAGGCCGAATACATAAGCACTTACTACACCATATAAAATTACTGTCCCAGATAGTTTAAAAATATTAGCACCTAATCCTGTAACTAATCCCTCATTCCTATATTCTAAAGCAGCACTTTGCATAGAATGAGCAAACCCTGTAATTGGAACAATTAATCCAGCTTTAGCAAAATTTACAATATTATCAAAAAAACCTAATGCTGTAAATAAACAACCTATAAATATCAAAGTAATAATCATATAAGTACCAGTATCTTTAAGTGGTATATCTAAGATATTAGACCATAACCTTCTAAGTAATTCACCAACCACTCCCATACTTCCACCTATCAAAAAAGAGATTACTCCATTAGTAAGTCTATTTTCTTTAGGCGTGTACTTGTTAACTAAATAATTGTACTTATTCTTTTCCATAATTGCCTCCACTTTTATTATTAACACTATTGTTTTTTTTATACAAAAAAACACATTAGTGTGTTAAATTGTGTTTTAATCTTTTTAATATTTTAGATTCTAATCTTGATACTTGTACTTGACTCATTCCTAAGTTACTAGCAACTTTACTTTGTGTATAATCCTTATGATATCTTTCATTTATTATTTCTCTATCAATATCGGATAATTTTGCAAGTTCATTTCTAAGATCAATTAACGCATCAATATCATGAGATTTTTCATCAGCAATTAAATCATACGGTGATATTTCTTTACCATCAGTATTTACTGGTTCATCTAAACTCATGACACTGTTTCTACTTCTAAATGCATCAACAATATATTTTTCATCTAATTCTAAATAATCAGAAATTTCTTTAATACTAGGAACTCTTTTTAATTTTTGAGTTAATAAAATACTTGCTTTTTCTATTCTTAAATTAAATTTAGTAATATCTCTACTTATTTTTAATTCTCTATCTTCTCTTACATATTTTTTCATTTCTCCAAATATATATGGATAAGCATACGTAGAAAACTTAACATTATAACTAGAATCAAACTTATAATAAGCTTTAATAAGTCCTATACAACCAACTTGATATAAATCATCCTTATTAGTATAATTCTTAAAATTACGGGCTAATGCATATATCATTTTTTCATTATTTTTTATAACTTCATTTAATGATTCTTTCATATTTATCCTCCTAATATCGATAATTCACCACTTATTTCATACATATACTTCATAGCTCTACTTTGATTTACATTTCTTTTTACAAATGGATCATCTAAGCCACAAATCATACATCTTCCCCCTTCGTTTGTTACCATCTTTGAAATTCTTTCAAGCGCTTTTAAACCTGGATTATCAATTTCATACAAATCCTTCAAATTAAATGTAACTTTATTAATTCCACCAGTTTTTATTAAATCATCAACATAAACTAAATCCTTAACACTATAATTATTAAGCTGACCTATTAATCTAACAAACAAAATTCCTTTTCTAAACTCTGTATTTATATCTAACATATAATCACCATATTTAATTTAGCACACATAAATATTAATTTATACCAATTCGACAAATAAAGATTATTATTTTAATCGACAAAAAAGAAGCATAATTTTATGCTTCAATTAAATCATTATTTTACAAGAACTATTAATTATATATTATCATTGCACTGAAACAATATAATTGAT
>CAMNHZ010000004.1 GCA_946540075.1 uncultured Bacillota bacterium | reverse complement strand
AGGCACCACACTTTGACTGTGGCATGCGCTAGTTCGAATCTAGCCGAGGCAGCCACTATTTATGTCCCGTTAGCTCAGCAGGTAGAGCATTTGACTTTTAATCAAAGGGTCACAGATTCGAATTCTGTACGGGACACCATTTGAAATTCAATCATTGCTAGTCAATGATTTTTTTTATTTATTTTTTTAGTAATTAATGTTACAATTGTAATGGTAGGTGATTAAATATGTTGTTAAAACAAAAGAATCCTTTATTGGTATTTATTATATATTCATTATTTCTTTTGATAGTTGGATTATTTTTATTTATTAGACCAGAGGTAACAATTGTTACTATATCTTATGTGATAGGTATAAGTTTAATCATTTTAGGCTTTTCATCTTTCACTCGATATTTGATAAGCAAAGATAACAAATCTAATGTTGTTGATTGTGTATATGGTGTTATTAGTATGATTGTTGGAGTTTGTATAATACTATATCCTTCTGTTATTGTATCAATTGTACCATTTATACTAGGGGTAGTATTTATAATAAATAGTTCCATAAAATTAAGATATTCATTAATTTTAAAAGAATATTCTAATAGTCGTTGGCTTTATTCATTTATAATATCTTTAATAACACTTATATGTGGTATAGTTCTAGCTATAAATCCTTTTAAAGGAGCAATTGTAATAACTAAGTTAATAGGATTATTTATTATAATTTATTCATCACTTGATTTAATTAATTCTCTTATATTGAAAGCAAATATGGCAGATAATAAGGATAAAAAGAGTGATAATAATGTTTTAGATGCAGAAATAGTAGAAGAAAAAAGTAATGAAGAAAAATAATAAAAAGGTTTTTAAATAATAAATATTTAGAAAAAACAAAAAAAGTATTGTCAAAATGCTTTTTTTGTTATATAATTATTTATGTCTTGATGGAACTGCCTGAGTGGCGGAATTGGTAGACGCACAGGACTTAAAATCCTGCGAAGGTCATACTTCATGCCGGTTCAAGTCCGGCCTTAGGCACCATTAAAAAGATTGTTCGAGTTGATCGAACTTTTAGATAAATATCAATCAGTAATGATTGATTTTTTCTTTTATAGAAATAATGATAAGGAATAATGAAATTATATTTTGTTAAAAATAAAAATAAAAATCATCGAAATTGTTGACTTTTTACTTATTGTTATGTTATAATCATTTCGTTGTCTGGTTAGGCATATATTATATTGGATGGAGAAATACCCAAGTCTGGTTGAAGGGACCGGTCTTGAAAACCGGGAGGTCGGCGACGGCGCGGGGGTTCGAATCCCTCTTTCTCCGCCATAATGTTTTTTGATATCGCGGGGTGGAGCAGTGGTAGCTCGTCGGGCTCATAACCCGAAGGTCGTTGGTTCAAGTCCAGCCCCCGCAACCATATTTGGTCCCGTGGTGTAGCGGTTATCACGTCTGCCTGTCACGCAGAAGATCGCGAGTTCGATTCTCGTCGGGACCGCCATTTATTTATGGCTCTATAGCTCAGTAGGTAGAGCACGAGACTGAAAATCTCGGTGTCGGTGGTTCGATTCCGCCTGGAGCCACCATTTACTTGTTCAAATACTTTCTTTACCGGGAAATGGCTCAACTTGGTAGAGCACTTGGTTTGGGACCAAGGGGTTGCAGGTTCAAATCCTGTTTTCCCGACCATTAATTATTTTGAAACAAATAAAAGTTCATATCTTATGTGGACTTTTTTATTATAAATAAAAGTATTAGTTTTTTTATTTAAGTTGTTATGAAAATATGATAAAATACTATATGTGAAGGTGATAATATGATATATTTAGATTATAGTGCTGCAACTCCTGTTGATAAGGAGATTTTAGATAGATTTGTAGAGGTTAGTACTAATTATCCCGCTAATCCAAATTCAAAGCATAAACTTGGTTTAGCTGCAAAAAAAATTATAGATGATTGTACAAATAATATTGCTAGTTTATTAAATATAAAGCCAAATGAAATTATTTATACTAGTGGAGCAAGTGAATCAAATAATTTAGCAATAAAAGGGATTTGTGAAGCTAATCCTGGTAAACATATAATAACAACTCGTTTTGAACATTCATCAGTAACAGGACCAATTGGTTATTTACAAAGAAAAGGATATGATGTTGATTTTGTTAAATCTGATAAGTATGGAAGAGTAGATATTGATGATTTAAAAAGATTACTTAGAGATGATACTGTTTTAGTTAGTATAACTGCTGTTAATAGTGAAATAGGTATAATAGAACCAATAGAACAAATAGGTGAATTATTAAAAGAGTATCCAAATTGCTATTTCCATGTTGATTTAACACAAGGAATTACTAAGTTAGATTTCAATTTAGAAAATATTGATTTAGCTGTTTTTACACCACAAAAACTTTATGGTATACGTGGTATAGGTATTCTTATAAAAAAAGAAAATATAAAGTTAGAACCATTAATACATGGTGGTGCAAGTACAACTGTATATCGTAGTGGAACCCCAACACCTGCACTAATAGCTTCTTTTGAACTTGCTTTAGAAAAAGGTATAAAAAATAGGATAAAAAATTATAACTATGTATTAGATTTAAATAAATATTTAAGAGAAGAATTAAAAAAATACAATAGAGTTAGAATCAACAGTGATGAACAGGCGTTACCATATATTTTAAATATTAGTATTATAGGTTATAAGCCACAAGATGTTCAACACGCATTGGAGTTAGAAGATATATATATATCTACACAAACTGCTTGTTCTTTAAATAATAGCGTATCTGCCTCTGTTTTAAGTCTTACTAATGATCAAGAGCGTGCTAAAAGTAGTGTTAGAATAAGTTTGTCACCTATTACAACAAAAAAAGAACTTGAAGAGTTTATTGTTAAATTTGATAAAGTATATAATGAATTAGGTGAAAAACATGAAAATAATTAAAATAAATGCAGTATGGTGTCCTGCTTGTTTAGTCGTTAATAATGTTTGGAATAAAATTTTAATTGATTATCCGGATTTAGATATTACTACGTTAGATTATGATATGGATGAAGACGAAGTAAAGAAATATAATGTAGGAGATGTTTTACCGGTAATGATATTTATTCAAGATGGTGTTGAAGTAAAAAGATTAGTCGGTGAAAAAAAATATGAAGAAATAAAAGGAGTAATTGATGAGTATGTTTAGAAGAAAATTATTAATAATTTTTGTAGCGTTATTTACGCTTTTCATGCTTCCAGCAAACACATTAGCTTTAAATCATAGTTATACTGATAGATTATCTAAATTAACTGATGCTAAGGTGGAAAATGATAAGGTAAATATTTATTTTTTCTATGGAGAAGGTTGTCCTCATTGTGCGAAAGAAAATGAATTTTTAGATGAGCTTGAGGAAAAGAATAAAGACTATATTAATATATATCGCTATGAAACTTGGTACAATGCTGTTAATGCCGATATGATGGATAGTGCTAAAAAAGAATTTAGTTCAACATCAAGAGGAGTACCTTTCACTGTTATTGGTGATAATTATATATCTGGATATAATGATTATACTAAAACAAAAATTGTAAATATGCTTAATGGGTACCTTGGTAAAGGTGTCATAAAAGCTGATACTGATACTGATAAAACAAAAGATTATGTTGATGAAAAAGATAATAATAAAAATAAATATAATTTACCTATTATTGGTAATGTAGATGCTAAGAAAGTTTCACTTCCTATAGTGACAATAATATTGGGAATAGTAGATGGTTTTAATCCTTGTGCTATGTGGGTATTATTATTCTTGATAAATATATTAATAGGATTAAATGATCGAAAGAAAATGTTTATTCTTGGATTTGCTTTTCTTTTTACCTCAGGATTAGTTTACTTTTTATCTATGTTAGGAATTAATTTTGCATTAAGTATGACTGGAGTAACATGGATAAGACGTCTTATTGCTATTGTGGCTATAATAGCTGGTATACTAAATATTAGAACTTATATTAAAACACTAAAAGATGATGGATGTCATGTAATAGATGATAAAAAGAGAAAAACGATGTTTAGTAAAATCAAAAAATTCTCTACAACAGATAATATGATTATTGCTTTGATAGGAATTATTGGACTTGCAGCATCTGTTAATCTTGTTGAGTTAGCATGTTCTTTAGGATTCCCTGCAATATTTGCTGAGATATTAGCACTTAATAAAGTTACAGGTATTTATAGAATTATTTATTTATTAATATATACATTGTTTTATATGTTAGACGATATTATAGTATTTACAATTGCAGTTATTACATTTAATCTAAAAGGAATAAGTACTAAGTTTGGTAAGTATTCTAATTTAATAGGTGGAGCAATTATGATTATAATAGGTCTATTATTAATTTTAAAACCAGAATGGATAATGTTTAATTTTTAAGCATATCTCATTCTTTTTTTTCATAAAATTATTTTGAAAGAGAGGAATGAGTAATCATGGAAACACTTAAAGTTTCATCTAAATCAAATCCAAATTCAGTTGCAGGAGCACTTGCTAATGTATTTAGAGAGAAAGGTAATGTTGAAATTCAAGCAATAGGTGCTGGTGCTTTAAATCAAGCAATAAAAGCAATAGCTATTGCAAGGGGGTTTGTTGCGCCAAGTGGAAAAAATCTTGTATGTATTCCTGCTTTTACTGATATAGTAATTGATGGCGAAGATAGAACAGCCATAAAACTAATAGTTGAGACAAGATAAGAAAACTTTGTTTTCTTTTTTTAGTTTGATTTTTTAGTGATTATGATATATAATATACGGTACTAATAGAGTGAAGAGGAGGATTTGCATGGATCAGAAAATTAAACGTGAAATCATCCTAGATCATTATCAGAATCCGCGTGGTAAAGGTTTAATAGATGATACTAGTTATTTAAAGTCAAACACAAATAATGATAGTTGTATTGATGAAATTAATCTAATGGCAAAAATTGATGATAATAAGATTACGGATATTAGATTCGATGGAGAAGCATGTGCAATATGTACAAGTTCAACATCTATAATGATAGAAACATTAAAAGGTAAGAATATCGAAAAATCAAAAGAAATTATAGCAGAATTTGTTAAAATGATTGATGAAAAAGAATATGATGAGGAAGTATTAGAACAAGCAATTGTTTATGATGATATATATAAACAACCTAATCGAAAAAAATGTGCTTTGCTTCCATGGTGGGGAATTGAAAAAATAATAAATCAGAAAGAAAGTGAATAGTATGTTTAAAGAATTGTTTGATAAAGATTATGCTAAGTATTCAAAAGAAATTAAGAAAATTGAAAAAAAATACAAAGTTAAGAATATAAATGAATTATTTAAAAAGTTTAATTCAATAATTGTATGTGATTGGAAGGATAGATCGGCATCATTTAAGTATGTAACAGTGGCTTATGTATATGAACAAAATGGTAATAAATATGCGGTTGATATTTATAGTGGTGATAGTTTTAAAGTTGTTGAAAATAATGATAGTTTTCGAATTGATAAATCTGATTTAGAATATATTAGAGGAGAAAAGAACTTTGCTTATTTAGATAATCAATTGTCTTATGATTTTTTTAAAAATTTAAATCAATATGATATTATATCATTAAAAGAAGATTTTAGTGATTTAGAAGATTTGTATACTAATGTTAGAGGTTTTATTAAACTTACTAACGATTTAGAATTAGATAGAGTTATAGATTATAGTTCTTATTTAAGGGAAAATGCTGATTATAAGAAAACTGTGGAATATGATATTGAAGAAAATGTTATGTTAGCAGAAATTTGTTTACCTACTTATTGTGAATATAATTCAAAAGAAAATCCTGGTAGAAAAAGAAAAACAAAGTTTTCTGTAATAAATAAAAATGAGCCTGTTGTTCTTGAAGAAAAAAATGGAATTCTTTATGGAAGATCATTAATAGATAAAGATTTCTTATTCGAAGTTTTAGATATATTAAATAAAGATTTATCTGATGAACAATATTATCGTATTGGTGAGTCTATATTATCAAGTATACCTAAACAATATATTAATAAATTAGAAAAAATTGATCTTTCAAAGTATAATGATACTCAAAAAGAGCTAATAATTAATTTGTATAAAGAATATAAACAAAATTATAAAAACAATAATAAATTGTTGACAAAAAAGAGATAATTGTAGTAAATCTCTTTTTATTTTATATGTTTTTTAGTATAATATATTAATGGTGAGTGGTATGAAAAATAAGGTTATAAATACAGGAATAAGCGAAAAAATAGTTCGTGAAATATCTAAAATTAAACAGGAACCTAAATGGATGACTGATTTTAGAGTACAATCATATAAGTCGTTTGATTCTTTTTCTAATCCAAAATTCGGACCCGAATTAAGTATAGATTTTGATACCATACATTATTATAAAAGGCTAACTGATAAAGTGGAAAATAGTTGGGATGATATTCCAAAAGATATAAAAGATGAATTTGATAAAATAGGACTTCCTGAAGCAGAACAAAAATATTTAGCTGGTGTGGGTGCTCAATATGAAAGTGAAGTTATTTATCATAACATGATAAAAGAACTTGAATCTAAAAATATTATTTTTTGTGACACTGATACAGCATTAAAAAAGTATCCTGATTTATTTAAAAAGTATTTTAATAAATTAGTAAAATATGATGAAAATAAATATACAGCTCTAAATGGTGCAGTGTGGTCTGGAGGAACTTTTATATATATTCCACCTCATACAAAGATAGATAGACCTTTACAAAGTTATTTTAGAATAAATAGTAGAAATATGGGACAATTTGAAAGAACTATTATAATTGTTGATGAGGGTAGTGAACTTCATTATATGGAAGGTTGTACTGCGCCTACTTATACTACTGATTCATTACATGCTGCTGTTGTAGAAATATATGTTGCTAAGAATGCTAAGTGTAGATATACAACTATTCAAAATTGGTCAAGTAATGTTTATAATTTAGTCACAAAACGTGCCATAGTAGAAGAAAGTGGATTAATGGAATGGATAGACGGAAATATAGGTTCAAAAGTTAATATGAAGTATCCAGCATGTATATTGAATGGAAAATATGCTAAGGGTAATTGTATATCTATTGCAGTTGCTACTCATGACCAAATCCAAGATACAGGTGCAAAAATGATTCACTTAGCTCCAAATACAACAAGTAATATTATAAGTAAAAGTATTGCTGCAAATGGAGGTAATGCATCTTATCGTGGAACATGTAAAATAATAAAAAAAGCTATTAATTCTAAAAGTACAATAAAGTGTGATACGATAATACTTGATGATATTTCTAAAAGTGATACTATACCTCAAAATATTGTTGAAAACGACACTTCATTTTTAAATCATGAAGCAACAGTTTCGAAAATAAGTGAAGAAAAACTATTTTATCTAATGAGCCGTGGTCTTGATGAAGAAAAGGCAAAAGAATTATTAATAATGGGATTTTTAGATAGATTTAGAGAAGAACTACCTATGGAATATGCAGTAGAACTAAATGCATTATTAAAAAATTATTTTTAGGAGGATAACATATGAAAAAAAATATAATTGTAATGATGATGTTATTGATGTTATTAGTATCAGGTTGTTTTAATAAAGAGGAAAAATATAAAAAGTCATTAAATGATTATGGTCAAGATTATTATAATAAGTTTATGAAAAAGTATGCCACAGGTGTTGATGAGGCAGAAATAGAATTAAAAATGTTAAGAAAAGCAAATCAAGCAAAATTAACAACTTATGATTTAAAAAAACTAGAAAAATGTAGTGATTCAACTAAAGTTATTCTTAAATTAAATAATAACGATTCTAGTATTAAATCAGTTTCATATAAGTTAAATTGTAGATAATTTTAAGAATGTATAATTTTTAGTTTTTAATAAAAAGAAGACACAGTTTAAAGGCTGGTCTTTTTTAGTTTTTATTAAATTTGTAAAAAAATGTTGCTATAGAAGAAAAAATGCTATTTGAAATAACTTTTTACATTGTCTATTATCGTTTGTGAAAGGAGGGAATGTAATGCTAAATCAAACTGTAATAGTTGGAAGATTAGTGCGCGATCCAGAATTACAAGAAACAGAAAATGGTCATAAGTTAGCTAGTATAACATTAGCAGTTCCAAGAAGTTATAAAAATGCTAATGGAGAATATGACACAGATTTTATATCATGTGTATTATGGAGAGGTATAGCCGAAAACACAGTAGAATATTGTAAAAAGGGAGATTTGCTTGGTGTGAAAGGCCATATAAGAACGCATATAATTGAAGATGATGAAGAAATAAGAAAAAAAGTTATGGAAGTAGTAGCAGATAAAGTTACTTTCTTATCAAGTAAAAGTAAGGATTAAATATCAATCCTTACTCTTACTTCATCATAAAATAATTGATCTGGTTTAGTTTTAAATATATCAGCAATTTTAATGGCCATATCATAATATAGTTTTCTTTGATTGTTTTCTATTTGCCAATAATGGGTTTTGCTGATATTTAAAATTTTACTCATTTTACCATAACTATAGTTGTTGTTTATTCGATATTGTTTGAGTTTATTCATAGTATCACCTATGACAATTATACATTAACTTCAGGTTAATTTCAACACAAAAAATTATCTACAAGTTAATTTTGTTGGAATTTGTCGTAACATTGTTATAATATTAACAGATAGATAACGGAGGAAAGGTATGTTTATTGGACAACGAATTAAAGAAGAAAGAATAAAAAAGGGTTATTCACAAGAACAATTAGGTAATTTGATTGGTGTATCTAAAGTTTCAATTTGTGGCTATGAAAAAGGAGTAAGAACACCATCTTTATCAATATTTAATAAACTTGTATCAGTTTTAGATTTAGACCCAGATTATGCATTAGGTAATGATGTTAATGTTATAGCTGAAAAAGGTGAAAAATATACTGTTAATGTAGCAAAAGAAGATTTACAAATTATCAATATATTAAAAAAACATCCTAAATTATATAATAGATTATGTTCTGACCCAAAAAGAACAATCGATTTAATTGCTAGAAAAATGAATTTATAATTTAACATAACGTTGATTAAGACCATCTTTATTCTCGTTTTGTTTATTAGTGTGATATAATCTAAGTAGGTGAGATTATGGAAAGATTACAGAAGGTTATTGCTAATAGTGGATATTGCTCTAGACGCAAAGCCGAAGAACTAATATTAAATGGTCTTGTTACAGTTAATGGAGAGATTATTAAACAATTGGGTACTAAAGTTAGTAATAAAGATATGATAATGGTAAATGGAACATCAATAACAAAAGAAACAAAAGAATATTATTTACTGAATAAACCACGTGGAGTAATTACAAGTACTAGTGATGATAAGAATAGAAAAACCGTTATTGATTTAATAGATACAACAAAGAGAATCTATCCAGTAGGAAGATTAGATTATGATACAACAGGAATACTTATTCTTACTAATGATGGAGAACTTGCTAATGGATTAATGCATCCAAAAAATAAGATTGATAAAGTTTATGTTGCAAAGGTAGAAGGAATATTTACTAAAAAAGATGTGTTAAACTTATCAAAAGGAGTAGTAATAGATGGTATTAAAACATCTCGTTCAAGAGTAAGAATTAAAAAGATAGATAAAAAGACTAATACCAGTATGATTGAGATAACTATTCATGAAGGAAGAAATCATCAGGTAAAAAGAATGTTTGAAGCAATTGGCTTCAGAGTAAAAAAATTAAAAAGAGAACGTTATGATTTTTTAGATTTACATGGATTAACTTCGGGAGATTATAGAGTTTTGACACCGAAAGAAGTAAAAAAATTATATAATAGTATTGGAAAGTAATAAAAAAATGACTATTTAGTCATTTTTATTTTCAATCGCACTAGTTGGGCATCCTTCCATAGCATCTTTCGCATCATCAATATTAGATTCATTAATATTATTGTTATCAGCTTCAGCAAGACCTTCATCATTAATAGAAAATACATCAGGACATATAGCCGTGCATGCACCACAACCAATACAAGCATTTTGATTGACATTAAACTTTTCCATAAATTTCCTCCAATAAAATTATAAAAAAAACCGGCAAAAATATCAAGTATATATTTAAAAAAATGTCGTTTTATGTTATGATTATTATAGTATGGTATCGGAGGTGATATTTATGCAATCAAGAATGGATAGATATAAGAATAATAGAGTATCTGATAGACGAAGTAATAAGAATGAAGATTTGTACCGTTCTATTTATAATAATAGTTATAGTAACATTGAAGGTGTTGCTAAGATGGAAAAAACAAATGAAATAGATATCACTAAGATTCAAGAAATGTTAAAGAGCCGTGAAAACTATAAAAAACAAGCTGAATATGACAAGATTTTTAATAAAGAACCAGAAAAACCAATTATTGATCGTTTAAAAGAAATTGAAGATGAACAAGTAGGTGATGATAAAAATTACGATATCAGAGATATTTTAGTAAAAGCTAAAGAAGAAAAAAAAGATGATATTAAAAATGATTATCATGACTTAAAGAATACACAGTATAACATTTTGAAGAATATTAATTTAAAAGAAGAAATATTAAAAAAAGATGATGAAATTAGTAATTTATTAAATGAATTGAAAGAATCAAATAATTTAAGTTCTTTAGATGATGGTGAATTATCATTAAACTTATTAAATGATTTAAAGGATAATGGAGGAACTTTAAGTAATACTACTGCATCACCTTCAATTAAAGAAATTTTAACTCAGGCAAAACAAGATGAGAAAGCTAATAATAATGAAGATACAGATGAATTAGATAAATCATTTTTTACATCAAGTTTTAATTTTTCTGATAAAGACTTTGAAGATTTAAAAGAAATAAATAAATCAATAAAAAAACATAATACCTTGATAAAAGTATTGTCTATAATAGTAATATTAGCTGTACTTGTAGGTGCTGGATTTTTTGTTTATACATTATTAAAATAAATAAAATAGAATGTTTGATTATTCAAACATTTTTTTATATAATATTAATGGTGATAGAAATGGAAGAAAAACTATTAAAGTTACTAAGTAATTCTTATAGTCCTTATTCTAAATTTAGAGTTGCTAGTATAGTTGTTATGAAAGATGGTAAAGAGTTTGGTGGGGTAAATGTTGAAAATGCATCATATGGTGCTACTATATGTGCTGAAAGAAATGCGATGTTTAAAGCTATATCAGAAGGATATAAACCTCATGATTTTGAATCAATATATATAATGTGTGATACTGATCATATAAGTTCATGTTGTTTTATCTGTAGACAGGTCATTGAAGAAATGTTTGAAGCAGATAAGAAAGTCATTCTTATGTCTAGAAATGGTGATAAAAAAGAATATGCTGTAAGAGATTTATGTCCTGTACCATTTAATAGCGAGGATTTAAAATGAAAAGTGGATTTGTAAGTTTAATAGGTAGGCCTAATGTAGGTAAATCAACATTAATTAATGCAGTAGTTGGTAGTAAAGTTGCAATTGTGTCAAATAAGCCACAGACTACACGTAATGTTATTCAAGGAATATATAATGATGAAAGTACCCAGATTGTATTTGTAGATACTCCAGGTATCCACAAACCAAATCATAAGCTAGGTAAATATTTAAATAGACAAGCATATGATAGTATTAATGATGTAGATATTATTTTGTTTTTAGTGGATGCTTCTGTAGAATTAGGTAAAGGAGACAAATTTGTATTAGAGCGAATTAAAGAAACTAATAAACCAGTAATGCTTGTTTTAAATAAGATTGATAAACTTAGTCATGAGCAAATATTGAAAAAAATAATTGAATATAAAGATTTATATGATTTTAAAGAAATAATCCCATTATCAGCTTTAAAAAAGAATAATGTAAAAGAGTTAGTAAAAACCCTAAGAAAGTATCTACCAGATGAAATTCGTTATTATGGTGAAAATGATACTACTAATAGATCATTAGAATTTATGATGTCGGAAATAATTCGTGAAAAAGTATTTAATTTAACTGATCAGGAAGTTCCCCATTCTATAACATGCGTGATAGAAGAGGTAGAAGTTGCTAAAACAAGTTTTACTGTTCATGCAGTAATAATAGTGGAACGTGATTCGTTAAAAAGAATTGTTATTGGATCAAAGGGAAGTATGATTAAAAAGATTGGAATTCAATCACGTATTGATTTGGAAAAACTTTTAGGTAAGAAAGTTTATTTAGATTTAGTTGTACGAACTGTCAAAAAATGGAGAGACAAAGAAGAATATTTAGATGAATTTGGTTTTCATGATTTTGAATAAAAACAAAAAAATGTATCATCATATAAAAAGGTGATAATATGGCAAAATATCAAAAAGAAGTTCTATGGGATTTATTTAGAACAACAGGAAAAATTGAGTATTTCTTAAAATTAAAAGAATTAGAAAATAAAACTAACGAAGAAACTATTTGACAATAGTTTCTTTATTATTTAGTTATTAGAGGGTTAATTTTATTGACTAAAATAATTTAATTGCTTAAAATATATTTAGAGTCGGTGATAAGATGATAGAAACT
Organism: uncultured Bacillota bacterium; assembly: GCA_946540075.1. Taxonomy (GTDB): domain Bacteria; phylum Bacillota_I; class Bacilli_A; order RF39; family UBA660; genus CAMNHZ01. The sequence goes on along the minus strand of CAMNHZ010000004.1, from coordinate 19,299 downwards.
GAAGGAATAATAGTCAATGAACGATCATATAGCGAAACTAGTAAAATTGTTGACATAATTACTAGAGAATATGGTGTTATATCTTGTATTGCTAAAGGTGCTAAGCGACTTAAAAGTCCCTTACGCAGTGTTACAGGAAAGATGACGTATGCTAAATTTCAAATATTATATAAGGAGAATAAACTGTCTACATTGTTAGAAGCAGATAGTATTGTTTTGTTTAAAAATATTCAAACAGATATTGAAAAAATTAGTTATGCTGCTTTTTTATTAGATTTAGTTGGACAAGTTATGAAACAATATAATAATGAAGAAGTTTATGATTTACTTGTTAATGCATTAACTAAGATAGATGATGGTTTTGATCCTTTAGTAATTACTAATATAGTTGAATTAAAATGTCTAGATTATTTGGGCGTTATGCCAATTATTGATAGGTGTAGTAAATGTGGTAGAACAACTTCAATATGTACAATATCAAGTCGTGCTGGAGGGTATTTATGTAATAATTGTCGTACTAATGAGACAATTGTTGATGAAAAAGTTATTAAGTTAATTAGAATGTTTTATTATGTTGATATATCAAAGATAAGTAAATTAGATATTAGTGATAGTATTAAAAATCAAATCAATTATTTTTTAGATGAATATTATGAAGATTATACTGGATTATATTTAAAAAGTAAAAGTTTTTTAAACGATATTAATAAGATAAAGGAGGATGTAGATGAGTAGTTTTACATATATAATATGCCCTTTCTTCAGTGCTGTTTTATGTCAGGTAATAAAGTTTACAATTGAGTCAGTGCGTAAGAATAAATTTGATTGGGGAAGACTATTTAATGGTAATGGAGGTATGCCTAGTACTCATACTACTTTTGTTACATCATTAACATCATTAATAGGTTTTCTTCTAGGTTTTGACAGTCCAATTTTTGCTATCGCAATTGTTTTGTCGGTAGTGGTTTCTTACGATTCTATAGGCGTAAGGATGGAAAGTGGAAAACAGGCAGTTGTAATTAATGATATAGCTGAAGGATTTTTCCATGGTGAAGCTAAAAAAAGTTATAAAGAATTAAAAGAACAATTGGGTCATAAGCCAATGGAGGTATTGGTGGGAATAATATTAGGTATTATAATGGGATACTTATTTGCTTTTTACTATTAAATATAATGTGATATAATTGGTTTATAATGAAAGAGGAGTGATACAATGGATACTAGTGTTGCAGAAGTAAGAAAACAATGGGAACAAATTTTAAAGAGAATTGAGTTAGAAAAAAAATATGGTCTTGATAATTTTAAGAGTAATGTTGATTTAGTAATGAAAGAAGTTAGTAAAAACGGATTGGCTTTAAAATATGCTAATGAAGAAATAAAAAATAATCCTTCAGTTGCAAAAATAGCTATTGCAAATAATCCTAATTCTATCGAATATGCCGGTAAAAATATAAAGAATGATAAGAGCATTGCAATGCTTGCAGTTAGTAAAGATGGATTAACAATTCGTTTCTTAAGCGAAGAATTAAAATCGGATCCATCATTAGCAATGCTTGCAGTAAAACAAAATGGATCAGCTGTTAAGTATGTTTCAAATGAACTTAAAGAAGATAAAAACTTATCTAAACAAGCTGTATCTCAAAATGGATTGGCAATAAGATATTTAAGTGAAAACATGAAGAATGATTATGAAGTTGTTATGGCTGCCATAAGTAATAAAGGAGCTGCTTTACAATTTGCTAGCAGTGAGTTAAAAGCAAATAAAGAAATAGTATTAAAAGCTGTAGAAAAAGATGGATTAGCTTTAGCTCATGCTAATCCTATGTTTAAAGATGATTATGATATTGTTAAAGAAGCCGTAAAACAAAATGGATTAGCTTTAATATATGCAAGTAAAAAATTGAAAGAAAATTCTGAATTAGTTGATATAGCAATAAAACAAAATGCACACGCTTTAGTTTATGCTAGTCCTGAAATTATGGGTTTACATAGTGTGATTGAGGAAGAAGAAAATTATAAAAAAACTAGATAATAATTGACAAGCTAAAAATTATATAATAATATAATAGTATAAATTTATATATAAGTGCGATGACGGTGTGGAAAACTCGAGCAGTATACAAAAAGTGATTCTCTAAAGAATAAATAAGGTGGAACCGCGAGTAATCGTCCTTATATTATTCTTTAGATTTTTTATTTAAGGAGGAATTATGGAAAAATTAACAATGGAAAAATTAGTAAATCTATGTAAAACATATGGTTATATATATCAAGGAAGCGAAATTTATGGTGGACTTGCCAACACATGGGATTATGGTCCACTAGGAGTAGAGTTTAAAAACAATATTAAAAAGGCATGGACAAGAAAATTCATCCAAGAAAATAGGTATAATGTAGGTATGGATAGTGCAATCCTTATGAATCCAAAAACATGGGAAGCTAGTGGTCATTTAAAAACATTTTCTGATCCACTAATAGATTGCAAGGAATGTAAATCACGTCATCGTGCTGATAAATTAATTGAGGATTTCACAAACGGTACTGTTATAGCTGATGGATGGAGTAATGAAGAATTACTTAATTATATTAATGAAAATAAAATTGTTTGTCCAAAATGTGGGAAATTAAACTATACTGATATAAGACAATTTAATTTAATGTTTAAAACATTCCAAGGAGTAACAGAGGATGCTAAAAGTACTATTTATTTAAGACCAGAAACAGCTCAAGGAATATTTGTTAATTTTAATAATGTTCAACGTAGTATGAGATTAAAAGTACCATTTGGTATTGCTCAAATAGGTAAAAGTTTTAGAAATGAAATAACTCCAGGTAATTTTACTTTCAGAACTCGTGAGTTTGAACAAATGGAATTAGAATTCTTTTGTAAGCCAGGTACAGAATTAGATTGGTTTAAATACTGGAAAGAATTCTGTCATAAATGGTTATTATCATTAGGTATGAAAGAAGAAAATATCAAACTTCGTGATCATGCAAAAGAAGAGTTGTCTTTCTATAGTAATGCCACTACTGATTTTGAATATAAATTCCCATTTGGATGGGGAGAATTATGGGGAGTTGCTAGCCGTACTGATTATGATTTAACTCGTCATCAAGAAGTATCAAAACAAAGTATGGAGTATCTTGATCCAGAAACAAATAAAAAGTATATACCATATGTTATAGAACCTTCGTTAGGTGTAGATCGTGTTGCCCTAGCATTCTTAAGTGATGCCTATTCAGAAGAAGAATTAGAAAATGGAGAAACAAGAGAGGTATTAAAATTACATCCAGCCCTTGCTCCATATAAATTAGCTGTATTACCTTTGGTAAAGAAATATCATAGTGAAAAAGCTGTTGAAGTATATGAAAAACTTGCTAAATATTTTATGATTACTTATGATGAAGCTGGTAATATTGGTAAACGATATAGAAGACAAGATGTTATTGGTACACCATTTGTTGTAACAGTAGATGATAATACTGTAAATGACGATATTGTTACAATTAGAAATCGTGATACTATGGAACAAATATCATTAAAAGTAGATGAAGTAAGAGAATATATTGAAAAACAATTAGATTTTTAAATATTTTGCTTGACTTTGAATATATTTTTATGTATAATCAAATAGAAATTGAAAAAGGAAAGAAGTGTATCCACACTCACCCGATTACAAAAAGTTTTGGGTAAATGCTTTTAAATATTCTTATTAGGCATATTAAGTGGATACTATTGTATTCACTTTTTTAATGTTTTGGGAGGTGTCACATATCGCAAAAGACAGAGAAATGTACGTAAATGATCAAATACGTGCGAGAGAAGTAATGGTTATAGGACCTAATGGTGAACAATTAGGTACAAAACTTATAAAGGATGCAAGAACACTTGCAGAATATGCAGGTTTTGATTTAGTTCTAATTAATCCAAAAGCTACACCACCAGTGTGTAAAATAATGGATTATAATAAGTATAAGTACCAAATCAAGAAAAAGAAAAAAGAAAATATGAAAAAACAACGTGAGAATAATCTAGAAATGAAAGAATATAAATTGTCAGTAACAATTGATGTTCATGATTTTAATACTAGAGTTAAGCATGCAAAAGCATACTTAGAAAAAGGTCATAGAATTAAAGCTAGTATTCGTTTCAAAGGTAGAGAACTAGCACATCAAGAATTAGGTAAAGATGTATTACTTCGATTTGCTGCTGCTTTAGACGATGTTGCAAGCATTGAAACAATGCCAAGAACAGATGGTCGTATTATGGCTATGATGCTTAGCCCAAAGAAAGATAAATAATAGGAGGAAAACATGGCAAAGGTAAAAAATAAGACTCATAAAGGTCTATCAAAAGTTTCAAAGAAACATGGTAATGGAAAAATACAATTAACTACTGCAGGTGGAAGCCACAAAAGTGGTAAAAAGAGCAGAAAAACAGTTAGAAAATATGCTAAAAACGATAATATGTTAAATAAATCTGACAACAAAAGATTAAAGAGTATTTTAGGAAAATAATAATAAGGAGGAAAAATTATGGCAAGAGTTAAAGGTGGAACAATAAGTCGTGCTCGTCATAAAAAAGTATTAAAACGAGCAAAAGGTTACTTTGGAAGTAAACATAGATTATATAGAACAGCTAACGAACAAGTTATGCATTCATTAAAATATGCATATAGAGATAGAAGACAAAAGAAAAGAGATTTCAGAAAATTATGGATTACAAGAATTAATGCTGCTTGTAGAATGAATGGAATTAGTTATTCTAAATTCATTAATGGTCTTTCTAAAGCAGGTGTTACTATTAACCGTAAAATGTTATCAGAAATAGCTATTGATGATTCAAAAGCATTTGCTGAATTAGTTAACGCTGCTAAAAATGCCTTAGAAGGAAAGAAAACTACAACAAAAAAAGCAGAAGTAAAAGAAACAAAAACAACAAAGAAAGAAACAAAAACAACAAAGAAAGAAGAAAAAACAGATCTATCTAAATTAAAAGTTAGCGAATTAAAAGAATTAGCTAAAGAAAAGGGTATCAAAGGATACACTACAATGAAAAAAGCTGAATTATTAGATGCATTAAAATAATATATAATAAAACTCATTTTCAAATGAGTTTTTTATTATGTAATTGACAAAAAATTGAAGTGATGCTATTATATACACCAATCTAATAAATAAATCAAATAGAAGAGGAGTAATCAGATGAGAAATAATATTCAAAAAAAATCTTTTGATACTGATGCAATGAATCTATATATTCAGGATATGTATGGAGAAGAATTACTATCTGCTGAAGAAGAAGTTGAATTAGCTAAGAAAGTTGCTAACGGAGATATGGAAGCTAGAGAATTGTTTATACGAAAAAATTTAAGACTGGTTATTAATATAGCTTCAGAATATACTGGCAAAGGATTACCTATGCTTGATTTAATTCAAGAGGGTAATATAGGTCTCATGGTTGCAGTTGATAAATTTGATCCTAGTTTAGGATATAGGTTTTCTTCATATGCAACATGGTGGATAAGAAATAAGATCTCTAGATCACTTAAAAATGATGGAAGAAATATTCGAATATCATTTAATATGCATAATAAAATATATATATATAATAAAACGGTTAAAGATTTGCAAGACAAATTGAACCGTAATCCAACAATTGATGAAATTATGCAGAAATCAAATTTATCAAAAGAACAGATTATATTAATAAAAGAAAATGAACATGATACTATTAGTATTAATAGATCATTTTCTGATAATGATGACTCAACAATGGAAAAATATATTGTATCACCAGAACCAACACCAGATGAATTAGTAAAAAAAGAAGATTTACGTAATAAAATAATCGAATTGTTAAGTAAATGTAATTTAAAACAACAAGAAATTGAAGTGTTAATACTTAGATATGGATTAGTTTCAGGAGAACCAAATACTCTAATTAATCTTGCAAAAATGTTTAATTTAACTAAGCAAAGAATTTCACAGATTGAAGAAAAAGCAATTAAGAAAATTAGAATGTCTTCTTATACAAACGATTTATTGATATATGCTCAAAATGAGGAACAAGCAGAATTAAACCTAGAAAAATATCGTAAAGAATATGGTTCAAAATTAAGAAAAAGAAGAACAAAAAGATAATATGAAATAATGGGGGTTAATATGACGGAAAAAGAAAAATTAAATGAAGAGTATTTAGCCAAGCAGGCACTTATAAAAACAGTTGATATGGATGCCGTTTTTAATAGTGTAGAGAATATATATTTTGATAAGAAATTACAAAATGAAATCTTATATACATTAGACGAATATAAAGATTATTTAATTAAACTAGATGAATTAAATCCAATGCAACTAAAACAATTATTAGATAACATAAAATTTGATGAAACCATCGTAACTCAATTGTTTGATAATAGAGATGAGTTATCTTTAGTTAGGAATATTTATGATAATCATGTAAGAATAGATTCTATTGATTATATTATGGATAAAGTTATAGGCCCTAGTAAAATTAGTGGGAATAATTTAAAATATGCTCATAGTATTATAATGGAAGGATCTATTGATAAAGAAAAGATTACTGAGGAAGAAATGGAAACTTTAAAAAGATATCGTGATAATGATAAATATTGGGTAGGCGCATATAATCCTGATAATACTCCAAATGTTCAATATTTTCCTCCATCTTCTAAGACTATATCAGATTCAATTGATAAGATTGTGGATTTTATTAACGATGATATTTATCATAATACTGAATTTGATTTATTTGTTCATCCAATTATTGGACATGCTTTAATCGCAATATTACAACCATTTGGTGATGGTAATACAAGATTATCTAGATTAATTCAATCATCGTATTTTACTAAGAATACTAATAATGTTTATGATACAAATTATCAGTTACCATTGTTAGCTTTATCAACTAGTTATTATGGTTTTAGAGAACAGTATCGTGAATTAATAAAAGATATCGCACTTAACCCATGTAGTGAAACGTGGACTAAGTGGATAATGTTTAATCTTCGTACAATTCAGTGTTCAATTGATAATATGTATACTATGATTGAGAAACACATGAAAATAGGAAAAACACGATAAAGCAAGCATGAATAAAGCACTATTCATGCTTTTTTATTTACAATTTTATGATAATAATTTATAATTATACATGAAGTAAAGGTGATAATATGCAAAAATTATATATTGATTTTGATGGTGTTATATTAGATACTATTGAAACAACATACAAAATAATGGATAATTTAAAAATAGATAAAAAAAATGAAACAGAAGTAATTCATTTCTTTCAATATTTAGATTGGCAAAATATACTTCTAGTCACACCAGTTATCAATGATTCGATTAATTGTATAAAAAGAATAAAAGCTACAAATAAGTATGATATTTCAATTCTTACTCATGTTAATTCATATAATGAAATAGTTCAAAAAATAAAATACATAAATAAACATTTACCTGGAATAAACATTATTGTTGTTCCCAAAGAAAAATCAAAAACTAAGATGGTAGATCCAAGAGGTGCCATATTGATTGATGATTATAAATCTAATTTACGTGAATGGAAAGAAAAAGGTGGAATAGCTATTAAGTTTTCTAAAAAAATGAGAGAATATCCATATCCTATAATTGACAGATTAGATAAAATATTAGAAATGTAGAAAAGAGGAAATCATGATAAAATATAAACCTTCTATATATAGTAAAAGTATTTATACTATTGATTATAAAAAACTTAAGAAAAGCGGTATAAAATGCTTGTTGTTTGATTTAGATAATACTTTAGTGGAGTCAAAAGCAAAAATACCAACAAAGCAAGTGATTGAACTATTTACTGAGTTAAAGAAAATGGGATTTTTAATTATTATATTTTCAAATAGTAATGCGAAAAGATTGATGCCTTTTTCTAAAAAATTAGACGTGGCATTTAATTCTTTTTCATTAAAGCCATTAAAGCATAGTTTTATTAAAGTTATGAAGAAATATAAATTATCTAAAGAAGAGGTTGTACTTATCGGAGATCAACTATTAACTGATGTATTAGGTGGGAATAAAGTAGGTATAAAAACAATACTTGTAGATCCAATTTTAACATCAGAGTTCTTTTTTACTAAGGTAAATCGAATGAGAGAAAAAAGAATTTATAACAAATTAGAAAAATTGAATATTTTAAAAAAAGGTGAATATTATGGATAAAAAGTGTTGTGGTTGTGGAGCTGTAATTCAAGATAAAGATAGAAATAAAGAAGGTTTTGTTAGACCAGATAATTATAAGAATAGTAAATTATGTGAAAGATGTTTTAGAATTAGAAATTATGGAGAATATACTAAGATTACAAAAACTAATCAAGATTTTATTCCAATACTAGATGAAGTTAATAAAACAAAAGATTTAGTTTTACTTGTTGTTGATAGTTTTATGATCCAAAATGATTTTAACATGATGAAAAGACATTTAAAAGACAATCCTATCATATTAGTATTAACAAAAAGAGATATTTTGCCTAAATCTATGAACAATAAAAAATTAATAGATTATATTAAAAAATTTAATTTAGATGTTGTTGATAGTGTAATAATAAGTGGTAAAAAGAATTATAATTTAGATTTACTTATGGATAAGATTTATAAGTATAAAAAATCAAATAATGTTTATGTAATAGGATATACTAATGCTGGAAAATCAACAATGATTAATAAAATAATTTATAATTATTCAAAAATAGATAATGAAGTTACAACAAGTATACTACCATCAACAACATTAAGTAGTGTTGATATTAAGGTAGATGATGAATTAACTTTGATTGATACACCAGGTATATTAGATGAAAATAGTATAGTTGATGTAGTTGATATTATGACATTAAAACGATTAACGCCTAAAAAAGAGATAAAGCCTATTTCCATTCAAGTAAAAGTGCCTCAAATAATTATTATTGATAATTTAGTTAGACTTGATCTTAGTGATAATAATATAATCATTTATATGTCTGATGGTTTAAGACTTGATAGATTTTATAAAGATAATGACAGATTAAAGGAATTAGTTAAGAGAAAGGTAAGAATATCGAAAAATCAAGACTTAGTAATTAATGGCTTAGGCTTTATTAAGTTTATGAAAGATGATACTTTTGTAGTTTATGTACCAAAAGGTGTTGATGTATATACTAGAGATGCATTAATCTGAGGATGAAAATATCCTCTTTTAATTTTGCATAAAAATGTGTATAATTATAATTGTTAGAATAGGAGAGATGTATATGCTTGGTAATATAATTGGTATAGAAGAAAATACAGTTCTTATACAATTAAATCCGGAAGTTGTTAAAAATCAGAATTTAGTTAATTTTCATGTTATTATGGAAGATCCTGAAAAAAAGATTGTTGGTGAAATAACTGATATAAAAGATAATATAGGATATGTAAATTTATTAGGTGAGTTTGATGATCAAAATAGATTTGTAGTAGGTGTTATTAGAAAACCATCTTTTGGTGCTACTATAAAACTTATTTCTAAAGAAAAAATACCATTAATAATTAGTACTAATGAGTATAAAGAAGATAGAGATTTAATATTAGGGGAAAGTCCAATATATACTGGTGTAAACTTATCAGTAAGTATTAATGAATTCTTTGCTAACCATTTTGCCGTTTTTGGAAATAGTGGTAGTGGTAAATCATGTAGTGTTGCTAGAATTATTCAAAACTTATTTGAGAAGCAAAATGCTATTCCATATCGTGCTAGTTTCTTTATATTTGATGCATATGGAGAATATCATCAAGCATTTAAAGAGTTGTACAAAAAATCTCCAAATATTAATTTTAAGGCATTAACAACTAATACTAATTTTTCTGAATCTGAAGTAATTAAGATTCCATTATGGTTACTTAGTGTAGATGATATTGCTCTACTTTTAGGAGCTGATAAACCATCACAATTACCTGTTATTGAAAAGGCATTAAAGTTAGTAACAATCTTTGGACATGAAGAATCATTAGTTATTAAACATAAGAATGATATTATTGCGCGAGCTTTATTAGATATATTATCAAGTGGTAGATCATCTTCTCAAATCCGAGATCAAATTTTTTCAGTATTATCACATTATAATACCAGTGAATTAAACTTGGAAACAGAAATATATCAGCCAGGTTATACTAGAAGTTTAAAACAGTGTTTATTTATAGATGCTAGTGGTAAAATACGTGAGATGGAACTTCTTACAACATTTATGGAATCGTTTTTAAATGATGAATTAGAATTATCTTTACCAGACGGTACTTTTACATATAATCTTCAAAATTTGCAAGATGCATTCGATTTTGCTTTAATCTCTGAAGGTGCTTTAAAAAGTGAAAAAGTATCAGATGATTTTAATCTATTAAAGGTTAGATTACATACTTTAGTTGCTAGTGATTATGCTACATATTTTGATTATCCTGAGTATATTACTAAGGAACAATATATAAGAAAGTTAATGACTGCTGATAATGGTCGAAAAGCACAAATAATTAATTTTAATATCAATTATGTAGATGACAGACTTGCTAAGAATTTAACAAAGATATTTTCTAAGATGTTATTTGATTATAATAAAGATAATCCTAATGGAGCAAAACTTCCGTTTAATATTGTGCTAGAAGAAGCGCATAGATATGTTCAAAATGATTCAGATATAGAAATACTAGGATATAACATATTTGAACGTATAACAAAAGAAGGACGTAAGTATGGAGTATTACTTGGTATAATCTCACAACGTCCTAGTGAAATATCTGAAACTGCCATATCACAATGTAGTAATTTCTTAATATTAAAGATGTTACATCCAAAAGATGTTAATTATATTAGAGAAATGGTACCAAATGTTACAGAAGAAATTATTAAAAAACTTCGTATTTTACAACCAGGTACTTGTGTTGCTTTTGGTAGTGGCTTTAAAGTTCCTGTTGTAATTAAATTTAAAATGCCTGATCCTTCACCATCAAGTAGTAGCTTTGATATGAGTAGGATATGGTTTATTGATAGAACTAAAGTTCAAAATCAAAATAATTAAATTAAAAGGTTAGAAAATCAATCAATTTTCTAACCTTTTTCCTTGGTATGAATCTCTTCTAACTAGTTCTTTATCTATTTCATTAAGAACACAGAACTTTTTAATTAGCCAAGTTGGTTCAAATAAATCATTAGTATTAGGATCACCAGTAATTCTATTTATTACTATTTCTGGTCTTAAATACTCTAATTCATCACATACAATATCTACATATTCTTGACGAGTTAGAATATGAAATGGTTTCTCTTTATATAATTCATATAATTTAGTATCTTTAAGAATATGTAACATATGTATTTTAATTCCTTGTATATCTAATGTATTTAAAAATTTTATTGTTTCAATCATCATATCTTTTGTTTCATAGGGAAGCCCATTTATGACATGAACAACTACATTTATGTTTCTTTCTCTAAGTTTTGTAACCATATCAGTGAAACATTTTAAATCATGACATCTATTAATTAGTTTTGATGTTTTTTCGTGAATTGTTTGAAGTCCTAATTCAATAGTTAAATATGTTCTTTTGTTTAGTTGTTCTAAGTAATCTAAACATTCATTGCTTATACAATCAGCTCGTGTTGCGATTGATAGTCCAACAACGTTATCTAGTTTTAGTACTGTTTCATATTTTTCTTTTAATACATCAACTGGTGCATATGTGTTTGTTCTAGCTTGAAAGTATGCTATATATTTATTGGTATCCCATTTATTTTTCATCATATTTTTAATTTTATTAAATTGTGTTATTAGATCATCGTTTTTGTTGCCAGCAAAATCACCACTACCACTTTTTGAGCAATAAATACATCCGCCTGTTCCTTTTTTACCATCAATATTAGGACATGAAAATCCAGCATTCAAGCTCACTTTAAATACTTTGGAATTAAATTTATGTTTATAAAAATAATCTAATGTATGATATCTTTTATTAGTATCGCTATATTTAAAAATATTCATAGAAACACTCCTTAAAGAGTATTATATAATAAATAATTATTATTTTAAAAAAATTATGCAAATTTTTAACAAAAATTGTAAAAAAGTGTTTTTCCCTTTATTTATGTGTGTTATAATACTATTGGAGGTAGATTATGAAAAAGAATAATTTGTTAAAAGTTTTGACAATAAGTTTTCTAATTTTTGTTGTACTATGTTGGATAATTCCAGTTGGTTCATTTTCAAATGGTAGTTATTCAAAAGGTGCAGTAAGTCCTGTAGGATTATACAATCTTATCAATAATCCTATGGTTGCAATCGGAGCATATATTTCATATGGTTTATTAGTTCTTGCTATTGGTGGATTCTACGGAGTTTTATCAAAAGCAGGTGTATATGATAGATTAGTAGAAAAATATGCTAAGAAATATGAAGGTAAAGAAAATAAATTTTTAGTTATTACTATTGTTTTATTTACGTTATTATCTTCAGTAACTGGAGCAACTTATGCTTTACTAATATTAGTTCCATTATTTATTGGAATATTAACTTATATGAAATATGATAAGTTAACAATGTTATTAGCTACTATTGGTTCTATTTTAATGGGTAACCTTGCTTCAACATATGGTTTTGAAGTTGTAGGTTATATTAATCATTATCTTGGAATGAATAATATGCATAATGTAATTGCAGCTAAAGTTATACTTTTAGTTGTGGTAACTGTATTACTTTCTCTATTTGCTATAAAGAATAGTAAAAGAAATGATGATAAAAAAGTAGCAGTTAAAGAAACTAAAAAAACTGCAAAAACTGAAAAAGTAGTTAGTGAAAAACCAGTTAAAAAAGCAACAAAGAAAACAGCTACTAAAAAAGCTGATACTAAAAAGACAGCAAAGAAAACAACTGCTAAAAAAACAACTAAAAAGAAAACAACAAAAAAGGGAACAAAGGCAATGGCAAAAGCTGAAAAAGTAATTAAAGTTAAAAACGAAAAAATGGTAAGTTTAGTTCCTTTCATGATTATCTTTGGATTATTTATGATTGGTCTATTTGTAGCATGCTATAATTGGCGTTATTCATTCAATGTTGGATTATTTGAAGACATTTATGAAGCTGTTATTGGTGTAAAAGTTAAAGCTTTAGGTGATTTAGCTATATTTGCTGGATTACTTGGTTCTGTAAATCCATTTGGATATTGGTCAATTACTGAAATTACTGTTGCATTAGTTTATGCTACATTAGTAATTGGATGGGTTTATAGTGTAAAATTTGGTGATATGGTAGAAGCATTCATTAACGGTGCTAAAAAATTATTACCAGCTGCTGTATATTTAACACTAGCTTTCGTTATTACTTCAGTATTAGTTAATGCTCAAAGCGATGGTAATATCTATAATACATTTGTTAATTGGACATTAGGACTAACAAAAGGATTTAATATCTTTACAGTAGGACTTGTTTCATTTGTAGGAGGATTCTTCTTAAATGATATGCCTTATCTTGTAAGTTCAATCGCTTCACCATTAACAACAAAAATTACAGATTCAACACTTTATCCATTAGTTGGTTTAGTTATGCAAACAATGCATGGTTTAGCTATGTTTGTACTTCCAACAAGTGCAATTCTAATTGGTGGACTTGCTGCCTTAGAAGTGCCATATAAAGATTGGATCAAATATATTTGGAAGTTATTACTTCAAGTATTTGTAGTTGCTATTGTTATATGTTTTACAGTCGCACTATTTATTTAGTTGATATTTAAAAGGGATGGATGACATCTCTTTTTTGATTGAAAATTATGTTTTTATATTTGAATAATAGAGGTTACCATATAATATAATTTATAGAATAGATTTAATAAATTTGTAAAAAAAATAATATTGTTTTGAATTTATGGTAAAATAGTAACTATTGACAATAAAAAAATATTAGTGTATAAGATTGAATAGAAAAAGGACGTGATTAATTTGAAGCATTTAGTAATAGTGGAATCGCCTAGTAAATCTAAAACAATAGAAAAATATCTAGGTAAGGATTATAAGGTTGTTTCTTCTAAAGGACACGTAAGAGATTTATCTACTAGTGGTAAATATGGTTTTGGAGTTGATATCGAAGATCACTTCAAGCCTAAATATGTAACAATAAGAGGTAAAAAGAAAGTAATTGATGAATTAAAGAAGGATGTTAAAAAATCTGATTTTGTTTATCTTGCAACCGACCCCGACCGTGAAGGTGAAGCAATATCATGGCACTTATATGATGTACTAGGACTTAATGAAAACAATTATGAAAGAATAGTTTTCAATGAAATTACTAAAAAAGCAGTAACAGAATCATTTAATCATGCTAGAAAGATTGATCAGGATTTAGTTAATTCACAAGAAACTAGAAGAATACTAGATCGTATTATTGGTTTTAGATTATCTAAACTTGTTCAATCAAAAACAGATGGAAAAAGTGCTGGTAGAGTTCAAAGTGTTGCATTAAAGCTAATTGTCGATAAAGAACGTGAAATAGAAGCTTTTATTCCTGAAGAATATTGGAGTATTACGGGTATATTTAATGATTTTAAAGCAGATTTATTTGCGTATAATCACGAGAATATAAAACTTCATTCAGAAAGCGAAGTAAATGAAGTAATGAATAAATTATCAAATGAATTTAAAATTGATTCTGTTGATAAAAAGAAGAAAGCTAAGAAGTCAAAGTTTCCGTATACAACAAGTACATTACAACAAGATGCATCAAACAAATTAAATATGAATGCAAGAAAGACTATGAGTGTTGCTCAAAAATTATATGAAGGTATTGAACTTGCTGATGAAACAGTAGGATTAATTTCATATATGCGTACCGATTCTACTCGTTTAAGTGATGATTTTATAAAGCAAACATATGCATTTATTAATGATAAATATGGTAAGGACTACGTTGGTTATGTTAAACAAAGTAAAAAAAGTGACAATATTCAAGATGCCCATGAAGCTATTAGACCAACAAGTATTAATAGAACTCCTGAAAGTGTAAGACCATATCTTTCTAATGATGAGTTTAAATTATATAGAATGATATATTATCGTGCACTTGCTTCTTTAATGAAAGATGCTAAAGTTGAAGCTACTACTATTATATTAGATAATAATAATTATCAGTTTAAGGCAACAGGACAAATAATAGTATTTGATGGATATTTAAAAGTATTTAGTGATTATGAAGATACAAAAGAAAGTGTTTTACCATCATTAGAAACATATAAATCTAATGTAATTATTTCTAAAGATATTGTAAGTGAACAACACTTTACATCTCCACCAGCTAGATATACAGAAGCAAAGCTAATTAAAGAATTAGAATCTCTTGGTATAGGAAGACCTAGTACATATGCAACAATAATTAATAATATACGTACTAGAGATTATGTTACATTTGTTGAAAAGAAGTTCAAACCAACTGAAGTAGGATTTGAAGTAACCGACAAGTTACAACAATTCTTTAGTAATATTATTAATGTTAAGTATACGGCATCAATGGAAAATTATTTAGATGAAATAAGTGAAGGAAAACTAGTTTGGTATAAAGTTTTAGAGGATTTCTATAATAAATTTGAACCTGATGTAAATGAAGCTTTACAAAAAATGGAAAAGAAAGAGCCAGAGAAAACAGGAGAAAAATGTCCAAAATGTGGAAATGATCTAGTGATTAGAAAAGGTCGTTATGGTAAGTTTACGGCATGTTCTAATTATCCAGAGTGTAAATATATTAAGACTGAGCCAAAAGAAGAAAAGATTATATGTGATTGCCACAAATGTGATGGAAGTATTGTTGAAAAGAAAACAAGAAAAGGTAAAATATTTTATGGATGTAATAACTATCCAAAATGTAAAGAAGCTTATTGGGATAAACCAACGGGAGAAAAATGTCCGGATTGCGGAGAAATGTTAGTGGAATCAAAATCAGGAATAAAGTGTAGTAAATGTGAGTATAAAAAATAAAAGTGATTCAAATGAATCACTTTTTTGTTATTGATATTAAGTTATTAGTTTCCTACATATTCTGAGCCATCAAATGCTAATATTAATGTGAATATAGTATTAAAGAACAATAGACCAATACCAAATAATGTACTTTTACCAAATGCATGAGCAAAATTAATATATAGTTTTATTGTAACTATTATATTAACTAATGGAATAAGAAGTAATAAGAACATCCATCCATTCATACCAGCTATTTCAAACATAGTATATAAATTATAGAATGGAATTAGTATAGCCCAACCAGGTTTACCTGCCTTTTCAAATATTCTCCATTCAGCAACCAATGTTAATACTAATATAGCTAGAATAAAAGTAACATACCCAATTCCTAATCCTGTAAGTATATTTACATTTTCAGAATAGTTATAATTAGCTGAATACATATAAAACCTCCTTCTAATTATATTATAAATTATATTAGAAAAATCGCAAATTGGTAGTTTTTTAAACAAATGGTTTAAATAAATGACAAATAGTAATATAATCGTAAGATAAAAAATGTTTCTTAATAAATTAATAAAAAAAATATTTTGATAGGATATTTTGGTAATTTATTGAACAATAAAAATGCATGTGTTATAATTTTAATGTAGTTATAGTAGGAGGTTTTCTATGGCTAAGAAGAAGAAAAGAAAAAATGCAAAAAAACAAGATTTAGGATATATGATTGAGTTGAAAGGATTATTCTTGGTAATTATTTCAATTATTGGTTTCGGAAGATTTGGGATGGTTGGAAAACTTATCAGTGGGTTTGCAGCGTTTTTAGTTGGACCATGGTTTAATGTTTTACTATTAGCGTTATTAATTGCTGGTGGATATTACATAGTAAAAAGAGAAGCTCCTGATTATTTTAATGCAACAATGATGGGAGTATATATCTTTGTGATTGGATTGCTTGTTATCTCTCATTTAAACTATGTAAAAGAAACAGATCTTAGAGGATTAGATATAATAAAAGAAACACTAGATAACTTTTTAGCTTCTATGACTAGTATCTCTAATATTAAAGGTGGGGGTATAATAGGTGCATGTATTACTAGTTTATTTGTATATGCGTTTGATATAGAAGGAACACAAATGGTATCTTTTGCTTTAATTATATGTGGAATTGTAATGGCAACAGGTGTTTCACTTATTGATTTAATTAAGAATGGTTATGTTAAGGCAAAACAAGGTATTCAAGATTCTAAACTTAAGAATAATAAAGATAAAGAAGATATTAAGAAAACAGAGGAAGCTTATGATAATGATAAGAAAGTTGTTATAAGTAGTGTTGATGAACTTACTCATGTAAATAATGCCTCAGTAAGTAATGAACAAAAAGTATCAAAAGATGAAATAATTGATACTTCAGGTTATAAATTTCCTCCTATAACTTTACTTTCAAACCCACCTAAGACGAACAATAAAGCTAATCATGAAGCAATAAAAGATAATGTAACAGTTATAGAACAAGTTCTTAACGATTTTGGTATTACCGGGAAAACAGTTGCTGCTCATATAGGACCAACTGTAACTCAATATGAATTAGAGATTAAAGCGGGAACAAAACTTAGTAAAGTTTTAGGTATTCATCGTGAAATTGCGCTTGCATTAGGAGCAAAAGAAGTTCGTATTCAGGCACCTATTCCAGGTAAAAAGACAATAGGGATAGAAATTCCTAATAAAGTAACTTCAATGGTAACAGTAAGAGAAATTTTAGCAAGTGTACCAAAAGAAAAGAAAGATTCTAAGTTATTAGTTACTTTAGGACGTAATATAATGGGAGATCCAGTTTTCTGTGAAATTAATAAAACGCCACATATGTTAGTTGCTGGATCAACAGGTTCAGGTAAATCAGTATGTATTAATAGTATCATCACATCAATATTAATGCGTACTAAACCAGATGAAGTAAAGTTAGTTTTAGTGGATCCTAAGAAGGTAGAACTTTCAATGTATAATGGTGTTCCTCATTTACTAGCACCTGTTGTATCTGATCCTAAAAAAGCTAATATAGCATTAAAGAAAATAGTTGTTGAAATGGAAAATCGTTATGAGTTGTTTGCAGATTCTAAAACAAAGAATATTGCAGGTTATAACGCTTATGTAGAAAAAGAAAATAAGAAAAGGCCACCTGAAGATCAACTTAGAAAACTGCCTTTTATTGTAGTTATAATTGACGAGCTTGCAGATTTAATGCTAGTTGCAGCAAAAGAAGTAGAAGATTCTATTATGCGTATTACCCAAATGGCACGTGCTGCAGGTATTCATTTAATAGTAGCTACTCAACGTCCAAGTACAGATGTAATTACAGGTGTAGTAAAATCAAATATTCCATCACGTATTTCATTTGCAGTTGCTAGTGGTATAGATTCACGTACTATATTAGATATGACAGGTGCAGAAAAATTACTTGGTAAAGGGGATATGTTATTCTTACCACAAGGGGAGAATACACCAATTCGTGTTCAAGGAACATATATAGATGAAGAAGAAATAAAGAAAGTAACAGAGTTCACTATTTCCCAACAGAAAGCACATTATGATGAAACATTAACTATGGCTGATGATGAAAAAGGTGCTAGTACAATGGTTGGTGGAGTAGCAGATGATTATGATGAACCACTTTATAATGATATAGTAGACTTTATAGTCACTAATCAAAAAGCTAGTGCATCATTATTACAAAGAAGATTTCATTTAGGTTACAATAGAGCGTCACGTTGTATTGATTTACTAGAAGAACGCGGTATTATTGGTCCAAGTAATGGTTCTAAACCAAGGGAAGTATTAGTAAAACTAGAGAAGAAAGATGATGTAGATGAATAAAATAGTATCCAAATTAAGAATAATCATTTCTGTTTTAATAATTATGCTTTTAGGATATGGTTTATTTAGTAACATAGTAAATATGACAATTACAAGCAAAAAATATAAAATAAACTATGATAATAAAACGTATACTGAAATAAAGAAAACGATTAAAACAATAAATACTAATAATGAAAAAATTCAGAAGATAAAAACATCTAAATTAAGTGAAGAAGATCTTAGTCTAGCAAAAAACACTATGAATGATATTGTTAATTCATTAAATAAGTTAGATATTAAGGATAAAAAAGGTATTGAAAAACTATCATCAAAAGAATTATATAACTTAGAAAATCGTGTATATAGTTTACCATTAATATACTTTTCTAGTCTTGCTACAATATGGGATAATAATAATTTATCATATGTTAATACAA
>CAMNHZ010000003.1 GCA_946540075.1 uncultured Bacillota bacterium | reverse complement strand
TTAGATATAGATGCAACACTTCTTACCTCATTAATATTCTTTTGATATAGTATTCTCTTACTATCTTGATCCATTAATATAACTGATTTAGCACCTGTAGTTATTGCTTGTACTTTGTTGGTTAATAATAAACTAAACAAACATAATCCTACAAATAATTTCTTCATAATATCACCTATAAAAGAATATGAAAAAAAGGACTGGGTTAGTCCTTAATTTTTTTATTACTATATAATGTGCATTAAAACTCACAGTTTCCTGGAGTACGTGGGAATGGAATGACATCACGAATGTTTTCTACACCTGTTAAATAAATCAATAATCTTTCAAATCCCATACCAAATCCAGAATGATAACATCCTCCGAATTTTCTTAAATTACAAAACCATTCAACTGGTTCGTATTGAACATTCATTTCTTTCATACGAGAACGTAATTTATCATAATCAGCTTCACGCTCAGATCCGCCCATCAATTCTCCTGCACCTGGAACTTCTAAATCAACAGCTGCAACAGTTTTTCCATCATCATTTAATTTCATATACCATGCCTTTATATCTTTTGGCCAATTTGTTATAAATACTGGACAATTAAAGTATTCAGTAATATATTTTTCATGTTCTTTTGCTATGTCGTCTTCATAACTTGGTGTGAATTCCCATTTTACTTTTGCACTTTTTAAAATATCAATCACATCATGATGAGATATTCTGACAAAATCAGAATTTACTAATTTAGTTAATTTTTCTTTTAATCCCTTTTCAACAAATTTATCTAAGAATTCTATTTCTGATTCACATTTATCAAGTACATAATTAACAACTGATTTTAACATTTCCTCTTCTATATTCATCAAACCTTCTAAATCACAAAATGCTATTTCTGGTTCTATCATCCAAAACTCATTAGCATGAACTTTTGTATTAGAGTTTTCAGTTCTAAATGTTGGTCCAAATGTATAAATCTTCTTGAACGCTAAAGCAAATGCTTCACCATGTAATTGACCTGTACCTGTAATATAGGCTTGTTTACCAAATAAATCTTTAGACATATCTACAGATCCCTCTTTAATAGGTAAATTATTTAAATCTAAAGTTGTAACTTTAAACATTTGATCTGATCCTTCACAATCAGTTGTAGTTATTAGTGGTGTATGAACATAAACATATCCATGAGATTGAAAATATTCATGAATTGCCATAGCGGCTACACTTCTTACTCTAAATACAGCTTGAAATAAATTAGTTCTTGGACGTAAATAGGCTTGTTCACGTAAAAACTCTCTAGAATGTCTTTTAGGTTGAATTGGATAATCTTCAGGACAATCTCCTTCTAATATAATGTCAGCTGCTTGAATTTCAAACAATTGTCCCTTAGCAGGGGATTCTATTACTTTTCCTTTTACCATAATAGATGAACCTATGTGATATTTAGTTATATCATCAAAGTTTTTAATCTTATTATCATAAACAACTTGAACTGATTTAAAATATGTTCCATCATGAAAATCTATAAATCCAAAATCTTTTTGTTTACGATGATTTCTAATCCATCCTTGTAATATAACTTCTTTATTCATATACATATTGATATTTTGATATAATTCTTTAACATCTAATTTCATATTTTCTCCTCCCAATAAACAAAAAAAGTTATTATAAGGGGCATGTTAATCATACGGTACCACCCTTAAAATAACTTACTTAATTTAGATAACGGTTTTAACCGGTAAATCATACTACTACTTCTGACTTACAACTCCATGGTGTTATTCATATAAGACATATTACCAGCTTCCATCATTCTGGCTTTCTATTAACTGTTTCTTATATTACTCGTCCACTTCCTTGTTTTTATTTTAATTATTTTAACATATTAATACTAATTAATCAATTGTTTTGGGATATCAAATCTAAAAAAGTTGTCATCTGTTTATTATATTTCTTAATACATTTCTTTAGTTTACTATAAACTATATTGATATTTCTTTCTTTTTGATTAAATAATTCGTAGTACAAATATTCTAGTGTTTCATAGTTTTTGCTTTTATAAAGTTTACTTAATTCTTTAAATATTATTTGATCAACATTTCTTTGTCTTCGTGTTTCTAAATCATTTATATGTAATGCTTTTTTTGATGTATATCTTATATTTACCAATTTATAACGACTACTACACTCTAATACTTCTATATCTTCATCAATTAATAGTTTACTTCTTTGAACTGAATTACCTTGCCTATCAAATGTTAAAGCTAATACATCTTCAGTATCAGTAAATAAGGCAGCATATTTTAGTGAAGTATTCTTTAATCTACTAAAAAGTTCTGTTTTATTCTCTATTTCTTCCAATCTGTTTTTTTCAATTTTTATTTGCCTTAGTCTCATATCATTTAATACTTTTGTACTAACTCTATATATTGGGATTTTTTTGATATGAATCATATTATCGTTTGAATTCCAATCAAAAAAGTCATATAATTCCGTATTAAAATTAAGAAATATATCATATATGTAGTTCATTATTATCTCCCTTCGGCATATACAAAGATAAGAATATTATTAATATTCCAATAGGTGCATATAAACACTCTATACGTCTAATTATAAAATTAACATAATATAAAAAATTATACCCTACATCAAGTAAATTTAGATAACTTATAA
Source organism: uncultured Bacillota bacterium (assembly GCA_946540075.1). Taxonomy (GTDB): domain Bacteria; phylum Bacillota_I; class Bacilli_A; order RF39; family UBA660; genus CAMNHZ01. The sequence continues at coordinate 30,655 of CAMNHZ010000003.1, read as the reverse complement.
TGTAAACAAATCCTATAATAGATAAACCAAAACCTACTAAAAACATAAAGATTCTAAATAACATAAGAATCACCTACTATAATTCTATTATTCTAAATTTATTTTAGAAAAAAAACTACTAATTAGTAGTTTTCTTATACATTCCTTAAAACTATTGTTTTTACATGAGTCATTTCAGTTAAATCAGTAATTTTTGCATCTGTCTCAAATAGTAACGATCCATTTATAACTATCTTTTCTGCATTAAGTTTTTTTGAAATCTTAATGGCTGTATCTATATTTTTTGTAATTATACTACCACTTAATGTCTTTTCTGATTGATTAGCAATTTTAATTGCTTCTTCAATATCATCATAACCTATTATTGGAATAACAGGTCCACATATTTCCATATCTTTAGCAATTGACATATCACTTGTTATATTTGATAGAATGGTAGGTTCAAAATAAGCACCACGACGACGTCCACCAACAACTATTTTGGCTCCCTCTTGAATAGTTTTGTTTACTTGATTTTGAACATTGATTGCGGCTTTTTCATTTATTAAGCACCCTATATTTACTTTAGGATCTATTGGATTACCTATTTTTAATGTTCTCATTTTTGAAGATAGACTAGAAACAAATTTATCTTTTAAACTATTATGAATCAGAAATCTCTTTCCACCATAACAAACTTGTCCAGTATTATAAAGTCTACATTTTAAAGTTTCTTCTACTGCAGAAGTTATATCTGCATCTTCACATACTATAAAACAATCATTACTGCTAAGATTTAACGATAAAATTGTCGAATTAGATTTTACTTGTTCTTTTAGCAATACTCCTGTTTCCCTTTTTCCTGTTAGACTTATTAGATCAATACCTTGATTTTTTGTAATTTCCACTCCAACAGTATCACCTGTTCCATTTAACACTTGAATAACCCCATATGGAATACCTGATTCTATCATAAGCTCAACATATTTAGTTAGAGTTAAAGGTGCGTTTGATGATGGTTTTAAAACTACAACATTTCCCATTATAATAGCTGGAATTACCTTTTTACTAAACACATAACTAGGCAAATTAAATGGCATAATACATGCAACTACACCAATTGGAGTTCGTTGTTCAAAATGAATTTCTTTTGTATTATTATATATATCATTATTTTCTTTTACATTTTCTAATAAATGTCTAGACTCCTCAATATATTCATTTATAATAAAATTAGTTCTATTTATTTCAGAATAAGCCTCATTAATTGGTTTACCGGTTTCTCTTGATAATAATTGTGCTAATGAAGAAATATTTTCCTTTAGTAAAACAGAAAATTTTCTCATTATTTCTCCTCTTTCAAATACAGAAATATTTGCCCAATAATTATATGCTTTTTTTGCTTCTGAGACAGCAAGTGTTACATCCTTTTCACTTGCGCCATATACAACATCTATCAATTCATTAGTTGCTGGATTTCTTACTTCAATTACATTATCGGAATTACTATCAACCCAATTTTTACCAATTAAATTCTTCATATTCTCACCCTTTTATTCACTAAACCCTGTAAAAGACAACATTAAACTTCCACAAGCATTTCCACTATGATTTTTAGAACCATATTCACATGAAGTAAAACCTACTATAAATGGTTTACCATTTGCTTCTTTTAGGATTCTTTTGTAAACTTCTTCAAGTCTATCATCTATACCTATCTTTCTTCCAACACTATGAATCATAAAATATCCTGAAGGCACTTTTATACTTTTTCTAACCTCACTTAATAATTTTTCAGTCGATTCTATTAATCCATCAACTGTAGTTTCCAATCTGATTGCTGCTGTATTAACAGCTAAATTATTACTCATATTAATAGACGAATCACCATTACCAAATAGCGATTGACGAACCAAGATCAAATCTCCTAGTGGATCCTTAATTCCTATTGGAGATAAAACTGTTTGTGATAAAATATTATTTCCTTTTAGAGAATCTAATTCTTTACCAGTCCATTCCATATACTTTTCTATTGCTGGCTTACCATCTATTGTTTTTAAAACTCTTTTTTTATCTACTTTAGTAATAATACCAACATCATTAGTTTCAGTATAGTTTCCGTCAAATTTATTAACAATTTTCTTATTTGTATAGAAGAAAGCTACTGCCACACCGTTTTTATATACATTAACATCAGAAAAAACTTTATGTTTTTTATTTGCAGATGCACTTCCACCAAAACATGGAACATTTCCTATTACATCTTGAATTCCCTTAATATATTCTTCTTCGTCACCAGGTGTTGATGTTACATAAAAGTATGATGGTACCTTCTTTAATTTTGATTCCTTTATAGCTTCAACTGCTACAATTTGACCTGTTTCACGTGCATTTTTCTTCATGTTGGACCCTGCAGTTGAAACAATCATATTAGGTTCTTCAATAATCATTATTCCGACAAATGGCATATCTGCAGTAATAATACCTTCTGGAACAATTATACCATCTGATGATGTACATCCTATTATTGGAATATCCCCAACAACATCTTTTACTCCTACTACTACCTCTTCTTGTTGATATTTTTCAGAGGTGAATAACATAGCTACTTTAGGAGTTTTTACAATTGCCATTGCCTTTGTTGCTGCCTCAGTACCTGCCTCCATTGCGTCTGTAAGTTTACTATATCCTACACCAGTTTTTAACATCTAAACCCCTCCTTATTATAATTATACCATGTATCTTAAAGATTTTTAAGATAATTTTAAGAGAATATAAAAAGAAAAATAAAAAAAACCTTTATTTTATAAAGGTTAAATAACAATATGGTGGAGAATAAGGGACTCGAACCCTTGACCCCCTGCGTGCAAGGCAGGTGCTCTAGCCAACTGAGCTAATTCCCCATATGCATTAAAACAACGCATATTCATAATAACACAAAACATGTGGAAAAGCAATATTTTTTATAAAAAAATGTTATTTTTGTTCATATTCGTCTAAAAAACTGTGGATTTCTCCTGATTTTTTATAACTAATTATAGTTTCTAGGTTTACATTCTCAACACTTCTAAATATATTTTTATCCACATAAGGATTTATTTGTCGATATTTTTTAATCAATTCCTTCATTTCTAATCTTTTCGAATCAGTTGAATTATCATTAATACTACATAATTCTGTAAATCTACATGCACAATTTAAAAATTTTAAGTTATTATAATCACACCAAGAAATTATATCTTCTTCACGTACTAAGTATAATGGTCTTATAAGTTCCATTCCCGGATGATTGGTACTGTGAAGTTTTGGCATCATCGTATTCAATGATCCTCCATAAAACATACTTAATAAGATTGTCTCAATCACATCATCAAAATGATGTCCTAGTGCAATTTTATTACATCCTAGTTTTTGGGCATATTTATATAAATAACCTCTTCGCATTCTTGCACACAAATAGCAAGGACTTCCTTCTGTAATACCATATACAGTATCAAATATTTCAGTATTAAATATATGAAGATCTATACCCATTAATTTAGCATTATCCTCTATTGCTTGTCTATTTTCTTTTGTATAACCAGGATCCATACAAATAAATTCTAAACCAAATTTAAATATCCCATGTCTTTGTAATTCCTGCATACACTTTGCCAATATAAATGAATCTTTACCACCAGATATACAAACAGCAATTTTATCATTTTCATTAATAAGTTTATATTCTTTTACAGCCTTAACAAATTTACTCCATACTGTCTTACGGTACTTTTTTATAATCGATTTTTCAATTTCTCGATATCTTTCCATATAAACAACCTCATCTCAAATCACAAATATTATAGCACATTTATATATAATATTTAAAAAATTAGGTATAAATCCTAATTTTTTGTATTAAACAGAATCATTAGCGCAACGCCTAAAATCATTATGCCTATTCCAGCTAATAAAAAACTGAATTCTGCAAGTAAAATTGTTGAAAAAATAATCAAACATAATCCAAATAATATGATTTGTTTTAATAATTTTTTTCGTTTTTTTACTTCTATATACTTTATTTGTTGCTCAGTAGTTATATTTAGATCTACATTTTTTATATGTATAAAATCCTTTTTATTTTCTGTTAAATTATCCATATAATTATACCCGAAATATTTCAACAAATATTTTTCACTATTATGTGGAATTGGAAACTTTGTATTACAAAATTTTTTCTTTACAGATGGAAATATGTCATCATACTTATAAGAATTTAACTTTAATATACTTTTAAAATTTGTAATATCTTCACCTATATAATTACTCTTCTTATTTAATTTATCATACATTTTAGAATTCCATTTATATAATCTTTTCAACAATGTTGGATTAATTTCAACGAATTCAAACGTTATAATAACTAACGCAATAAAAGCATTTAAATATCTAACAATAAAATCAATCAATTTACTTCTAGATATATTACTAATTATAAATACATTAATATAAATACCATCACAATCACTACATTTATTATTTAAAAATATATTTTTTTCTTCTACATAAGTATTTAATTTTCTTATTTTCATTGCAGGTCCAGTAACAAGATATCTCTTATCCAACTCATAAGATTGAGCAGTATAATCAGAATTATGTTCTAATGCTTTTATTAATTTATAATAATTATCTCTTGTCATTGCAATACTTATATTATCATCACAAGATCTAAAACCTTTATAACAAACAGCACCTAATACTGAACTACCATAAAGAATATATTTGATATTATTTTTAACGCAAATCTTATCTATATCCTTCATCATTGAGAGTAATTCATTCTGAAATTTTTTAAGAGTTATTTTCTTGTCATTTTTTTCATTCAAAATATACTCCATACTATTCACCTAAATATAATTATATCATTAAACAAATAAAATTTGTATTAGTTATAAAAAAAAGACATAATAAATATGTCTTGATTTACATAATGGCGCGCCTGAAGGGATTCGAACCCCTGACCTTTTGGTTCGTAGCCAAACACTCTATCCAGCTGAGCTACAAGCGCAAATAAAACATTGTTTTTTAAACAACGTTATAATTATAACAAACTTTTCTAATTTTTGCAAATCTTTAGAATAATATTTCAATGATTTTTGGGACAAATATTAGACCACCTGCTACTACTGATGTTAAAGCAAATATCAATACTGATGCTGCAGCTGTATCTTTAGCAACTTTTGCAAGAGGATGAATCTCCGTACAAGCAAGATCTACTACTGCTTCTATAGAAGTATTAATTAGTTCTGTAGCTACTACAAGTCCAATCAATAAGATTACAAAAATCCATTCATTAAAATTCAAATTAACATATAATCCTAAACATATTACAAGTACTGTAATAATTAAATGTATAACAATATTTTGTTCATACTTAAATGCATATTGTAATCCTTGCATTGAAAACTTAAAACTTCTAAAAAATCTTCCTATACCGTGTTGTTTTAATTTTTTTCTTTCTTGTTCGGTCATCGTAATACCTCCAACATCTTAATTATTTTAGGAACAAAAATTACTAACCAAGTAACAAATGCAGCTGTCGATATTATAAACACAGCTGAACTTGCAGTGTCTTTACCTATTTTGGCAAGAGGATGAATCTTTGGACAAATTAAATCAATTACTGCCTCCATTGATGTATTAATTAATTCACATGCACTTATAATTCCAAGCAAGAATACACTTATTGCCCATTCTAATAAACTAATTTTGAATACAATTCCTAATACTAGAATCAAAAATAACGTAATTCCTATGAGTAAAAAACTTTGTTCATAACGATTAGCATAAATAATTCCATCTACTGCATATCCAGTTCCTTTAAGCATTTTTGCTATATTCTTTTTAACGTGTGATACCATAACTATCTAATATCCTTTCTTGCTTATCAAACATAACCTTTTCATCTTCCTCATTCATATGATCATATCCTAATAGGTGCAAAAATCCATGAACCATTAAAAATGATAATTCTCGTTTTAAACTATGATTATATTCCTTAGCTTGTTCTTTAGCTTTATCAATCGATATATATATATCTCCTAACACTCTTCCACCTTCTAATTCGATTTTTCCATTATCCTCTAGTGCAAAAGTTATAACATCAGTTGGTCTATCAATATTACGATAATCTCTATTTAATTTATGAATATATTCATTATCTACTATAATAACATTAAAGATTAGATTATCCAACTTTTCGAACTTAATCATATAATCAATTAATTTAGGTAATTCATCTATCTCATTTAATTTTTCATCTGTTTCATTATATATACTAACCTGATTCATTTTATATCCCCCAATAAATTATCATGTATAAATAAGCAAATATTAATATAAGAACTAAAAACATTATAATATTATATACAATTGTTTTTTGTAAGAATTTTGGTAATCTTTCCTTAATTCCATCTAAAAATCTATATACTAAATATCCTATTAATCCTCCAAATACATTTAATAGTATATCATCTACATCAAATACACGACCTATCATAAGTTGTGTGGTTTCAATAGTAATTGAAGTTATAATTGATAAAATAAATATTTTATATTTATCCTTAATAGTCAAAAAATATGATGTAAAAAAACCAAATGGAATAAACATAATCATATTTCCTAAAACATTTTTATAAAACATCATTGTCCCAAAATCATATCTTAACATTTCTTTAAATGGTATAAAATTAGAAGTTGACCAACTTACATCTTGAAAAGTTACAACATGGAACAAACACAATATATATATGACAAATCCTAAAACCATTAAATCTTTATATAAATAATAAGGTTCCCCTTTATGATCAATTAGATAAGTAATACGCATAGATATAATTATTGTTATAAATATAAGTAACATTGGCCAGACACTGGAAAAAATATTTAATATTGTTTCACTGATCATATTACTTATCACTCCTTTTTTAAATCATCATTTACAGATATACTTTGATACTGAGTTATGTTTTCACATACAGCTACAAATACATTCACTTCTATTTTACTATCTTTTAGCGCAACTTTCAAATCTTTTTTACCAATTATATACTCTTTTTCTTTCAAATCATGTCTTACTTTATCTAATGCATAATTAGTTGCAGCTGTAATTGCTTGTTCTTCTTTATATTTTTTATCTATTCTAATTATTTCTTTTTGATATTGTTTTTCAATACTTATTGGCAAAATCATATCTTTTAATATAACTTTTGATTTTTTTTCTTTATCTTTAAACTTATTAAAATTAAACAATTCAAAACTATAATTTAAAAAATTAATTGCATATACTTTCTTACTCCTTCCAGTATATTTTTTTTCATGGTATTCAAGAGGCATATCGACCTTTACTTTATACCACACTTCTCCATATACTGTCCCAGAAGCAGATACCATATTTTTAGATTCATCATTTAATTTTATCTCCCCGCTTATGACTACATCTCCCTTGTTTACATAGTCATTAATTCCTTTTATAGCCTCTCCCTTTTTAGTATATATCCTTCTTATCGTCGCACTCTTTTTAGCTACTATATTTCTTATAGCTGATTCCTTACGTTTCTTATTTATTTTTCTTTCTTCAACTCTAACAACATATTTTGTCCCAATATTTTCTATTTCAATCCATTCCAGTTTATCTTTATATTTATTTAAAATACCATTCTTTATTCTTTGAATACTATGATAATCTTTTTTTATAGAGTATTTCTTTATACCGTTACTTTCTAATTCTTTAGAAAGCAATTGTCTTATGTTACTATCATTATGTACTATTTCAATTTTAAAAATAATATTTGATAGCATATATACTAATAAGATACTTATAATTAAGCTTATCATTAAAATTTTATTTTTTCTGATTAATTCTCTTACTTTTCTGATACCATAACTATTTAATATAGTTACATCGTATACAGATCTAATCTTCATTAGCTTTTCATAATCTTCTTCTAAAATAACTATTTCAATAGTTTTATAATCTATTTGACTTAGATTATATATATTAATACCATTACTAATCAATCTTCTAAAAAATAAGTTGGGATTCTTTCCAACAACCTTAAGTTTTAATTTAGATTTCATATATTAATCAACTCAATACTTTTTATTTTTCCACCAATTAATATTTCATCAATTAGCAACTTTTTAACTACTAGTTTTTCTCCTTTAACGACGACACTTCCATTATTATATCTAACAATAATTTTAGTATCATCAAAATGACCTATTGATGTAAAATTAACTATATCAACATTATTATTAATTATTGTTATTTTAAATTGTTCATCTAATAAATATGATCTAATATTTTGTAATTTAATCATAGTATCACCATTATAATTATATTTAAGTAATTAAATTTTAGTAACAAAAAAAGGAGTTTTCACTCCTTATATCTATTTTATTTTAATTATTCCGTATTGTTTATCATTTCTCTTATAAGCAACCGCAACACTATCATCTTCTGCATCTTTAAAAATGAAGAAATCATGATCGATTAATTCCATTTGAAGAATAGCTTCTTCTTCGCTCATTGGTTTAGTTTCAATTAATTTTCTTTTAACAACTTTTTTATTATCTGGAACTTCTTCGATTTCTACATCATTAAAAGTATTCTTAACATTACGATGATTCATAATTTTTGTTTTGTTCTTGCGAATTTGTCTTTCAAGTTTTTCAGTAACTTTATCTATTGCTGCATATAAATCTTTATCACGATCTTCTGCACGTAATACACCTTTCTTTATAGGTATCGTAACTTCAATCACTTGATTGATTCCACTTAGTCTAGCTTTTACATTAGCTTTCATTTCTCCAGGATTTCTAAAATACTTATCTAACCTCCCTATCCTCTTGTCAATATACTCTTTTATTGACTCTGTGATTTCAATCTTATCACCACGAATATTAAATAACATACATATCCATCCTTTCTAGTTTTATTGTAGCACAAATATTTATTTTTGTCATTTTTTTCTTTATTTAAAAATATACATTTATTATATTAAAGAATTACAACATTTTTACATAAAAAAACTGCTAAACAAGAGCAGTTTTTATTTCAACTACATTTTTTGCTTGTAAACCTTTGTCAGTACGTACTAAGTCAAATTCAACATATTGACCTTCGACTAAGGTTTTATATCCTTCAGATAATATAGCAGAATAATGAACAAAGATATCCTCGTTTTCTTTGTATTCAATAAAACCAAATCCTTTTTCATTATTAAACCATTTTACTTTACCACGCATCATATAAATCTCCCTCCTAGTAATTTACTGCCTTACAATTTTATTTTAATTTTATTTTCTTGTTATTACAAGAAAAAAGAGTCGACAAAATACTACAAATTAGCGATTCCTATAAAGCAAGGTAACTACGATTTTACCCTTTTATTTGATATTTTTTTATTTATTTGCTCAAAGTATTCATAAAATTGTTTAAAATGTAAAATTACAATTAAATTAAGTTATAAAAAACTCTTTTAGACATATTTTTCGTGTTTTTTAAGACATAAAATCTAAAATAATTCTTTATAGTGATAAAATCAGTAAAGTGTAGAAAGTAGAGTGGTATTTGAATATGAAAAATTTAGTTTTAGATGGTTGTATAAAGTTAATATCCAATTCAAACAAAGAATATGATCAAGAAAAACTATCTATTATTAGATATGGGTTAGAATCTATATATATTTTATTAACTAAATTAGTATTTATATTTGTAGTATCGATCTTTCTGCATATTTTTAAGGAAGTGGTGATCTTCTTATTAATTTACAACATAATAAGGACACCCTCTTTTGGATTACATGCTACTAAAAGCTGGATGTGTTGGATTGCTTCAACAATTATTTTTATTGGAGTCCCTCTAATATGTAAACATGTGGAGATATCCTGCATTCAAAGAGCTGTGATTTGCTCAATATGTATCTTAAGAGTATATAAAAATGCTCCTGCTGATACGTATAAAAGACCAATCATTAGTAAAACTAGACGAGAAAGATTTAAATTGATATCAACTTTAATGGCCATTATTATGTCTTTTTCATCAATTTTTATCAATGACATGTTCTTAGCAAATGCATTTATGTTTGCTTTAGTAGTACAATGCTTTATGATTTCACCATATGTCTATAAAGCATTTAAATTACCATATGATAATTATAAAAATTATCAAAGTAATGGTATTTGATTTTATAAAGTAAGGTATATAAAAAGAAAGGAAGGCGAAGAATAGATGGTTGCTGTTTTATCAACTATTTTAGCAAAGGTTGGAGCTTTCGTAGCTACTCTTGGTTCAAGCGCTTGCGTAATTGTTGTCGCTGATGAACCAGAAACACCAAAATCTTTAATTAAATAAAAATATAGTTTTTTAAACTATATTTTTATTTTTACTGTCTGTTTAAAGATACTACCTGTGATACTTGTTTCACTAGTAATTTTTTTACTTTCTTTTAAAATATCATTAACTAAAGAAAGACCATATCCGTGTTTTTTACCTTTAGTACTATATCCCTTGTCATTTATTTTTTCAATTTCAAGAATTTTACCTAAGCTATTAGATATACTAATTTGAAACACCTTTTTATCTAGTTTTAAATCAATTCTAATTTTTTTATTATCTATTTTTTCTACTTCTTGAATAGCATTATCTAAGTATACTCCTATTATTTTACATAAATTTCTGCGTTCATACTTATCTAAATCATTTAAACTATCTTTATTTATATTTTTACTAACTCTAAGAGAATACTCAATATTATTATTCTCAATATACAATAATTTCTGATAAAAAAGTCCCCTAAGACCACCAGATGGTATTCTTAGCGTTTTTTGATATAAATCTTTATTTTGTTGATATTCAATTTCTCTATTTTCATATTCATTAATCATTAAATCTAATTGTTCATGTGCTTCCTTATTGCTAGATGGAATCATTGTCTTTAAAACATATAAGTCATTTTTGTTTTCATGGTTTTCCATTCTTTGACTGTCTATTATATTTTCGTAATCAATTGATTTACTCATTAAAATATCATACTTGTTCTTTATTGCGACATTATTTGAATACTCATTCATTATTTGTATAATAATAAATGTAAAAATAACGATATTAAATGCATTCAGAATCAATAGAAAACCCAAAGTTATTTTATAATATGACTGCATAATGAAAAAGTTAACAATAAATATATATAATATTGATATAAGTATCAATTTTCTTTTTGGGTAATTACTTATAATACTAACTTTATCTTGTAAAAATTTAATTTTATCTACAATGTTAAAAATAATAATTGACAGAACTGCAATAACAACATTAGTTAATAACTTACCAAAGGAATATTTTTCTAAAGAATTGATATCATAATTACCTATATATGATATAGCTGATATAAATATAACTTCACTAATAACTGCTAGTAATTCACTATATAAAACCATAATTATAGAATTCTTTATTGGCCTTTTTAATACTTTATATACAAACAAAATCATACAACCTACAATAATTATTATACGAAAAAACTTATTTATATAAAGATAATTAATCGTCATCACTATTGCAAGTAGTACTAAGAAAAGATATACTTTACTAGACAAATCACCTATCTTCTTATTAGATAATCTAAACCATATATATAATTGAGCTATAACTGTAATTAATGAACCAATAAATACTTCACATATTTTCATTTACTGCTAATCATCTCCTTAACATATTTTGAACTAACTAAATCAAGTTTGTTGCCATTATCAAACACGATAATTCTATGGTGTTTATCTATCAAATGAATTCTTTTAAGATTAACAATACAAGCTCGATGTGAATAAGCAAAATCTGGTCCTAGCAATTCAATCATTTCACTTAATGGTTTTATCAGTTTAAACTCAGTGTAGTCAGTTTTAATAATACATTTTCTTTCTACACTATCTCGCGTTATATAAAGAATATCTGAAGTCGGAATAGTAAATACTGCGCCGTGACATTGAAACCTTATAGCGTTCCTTTTTCCTGCAAATTGAATACTTTTTTGAATTGCTTTTTTTAATCTTGTTTTACTATTGTTAAATTTGTTTATAAATGATAAAAACATCACTTCTTCTTGTAATAACACTTCACCTAATTCTTGATGAGAAGTAAGAAATATTATTGTAGAATTAATATCTTTAGTTCTTATTTTTCGCGCTACATCAATACCAGATTTTTTTGGAGTCTCTATATCTAATATATAGATTTTTGCCGCCATTTTTGAATTTACAATCTTCATAAATTCATTATCATATTCATAAAACTTATGTATTTTATATGCATATTTATTACCAATCATAACCTTATTTATTGTTTTAGTTACATCGTCAACAATCTTCTTTTTATCGTCACATACTATAAAATTTAACATTTTTACCTTCCTATCGTTTGCAATCAGTTAATATCCTTATTAATTTTATCATATATATTTTTTTAAATCAACAATCAAATTACCAATATTTGGAATAAATCAAAATAAAAAGGCAACAATTTGCCTTTTTTCATACTTTTTTATCTATAATACTTTAATTCACCCATTCTTGATGTTGGAACAAAACCAGCTTGTGCATTTATAACATCTGGAATCCTATTTACAATAGCTGAACAAGTAAGTTTTACAGTATCTGGTTTAGTTATTACTAAATTAGTATCTGTATCACCATATACTGTCCAATCGTTTTTATCGCAATCTTCTTCAGAATATACCTTACCTATACATTCACTTTCAATAGTAATTCCTTCTTTAGTTGTAGTTGTTACTACGGCACTCATTCCTGTAGCATCTCCTGCTTTTATAGTCATATTAAGTGTTGTAGAATGGATATCTTTATCTGCCGTTTGAGGTACACATTTTTGTGTTTGTGATAAAACACTTAGTCCAAGTTTATCACATAACCAACCATTAGTATTCCACATGTAAGATGGTAAAAAATTACCTGCTTCAATCATTTTATTTCTTTCTTCCTCAGAAATATTATCAGCACTTGCAATCTGATCATTAAAATCAGCAATTGATAATCCTGCTCCATGAGCTTCGGCTAGTGCAATACCATAGTCTTCTACATTATAACTAGAACTACCTTTTATTTTAGTTAAATTTCTGTTGCTTCCAGCTAAAGTAGTGATTAAGTTTCCCCAGAAAGCATCTTGATAACCACTACCAGTAATTGTACAACCATTTAGTTTAGCTAAATCATCTATTTGTTTAGTTAACTTTGGTGATGAATTAAATGGATAGAAAGCTTCTTCACATGTTGTAATTGCATTAATTCCAAGTTTTGCACATAACAACAAAATATCCTTAACATCAACCATTAAGCTCATGGTTGTAACAATACATATATCTGGTTTAACTTCCATCAATAGTTTTTCAGCTTCTTCTGCTGATGTAATTTTTACTCCTTTTTCTTCGGTTCCCATTATACTACCGATATCCTTACCTATAATATCTGGATTAATATCAATAGCTCCTACTATTTTGCAACCTACATCATAAACATACTTCATTGTATATTTACTCATTTTCCCGCATCCATATTGGACAACCTTATAATTTTCCATATTATCATACCCTTTCTTACACCTACATTATAACCTATTTTTTAACTAATAATATTTAAAACGATTATTTTAATACAGATTAATGTAAACAATTGACAATCAAACTCCGCCAACTATTCCATTTGATCTTAAATATAACTTTCTAATCCAATCAACAGGAACAACTGTAAATGCGATTATTATCATCATAATAAAATCTTTTAAACTCATACCTGATGTTCTAAATAGTTCTCCACCATAATAAATAAGTATCAATTGAACTATAATTACAAATGATATCATGATCACAAATATTTTATTTTTTTCTAAATGGGCTAGTAGATTTAATCTATTTGTTCTAGCATTAAAAGAATTAAATATTCCTATAAATATAAACAAAGCAAAAAACGATGTCATTAAATACTGATAATTTGTGCCTACTCTGAATAACCTTCTTATTATTCCACTCTTTAAGAAAAATATACACAACAGTGATGAATAAACACCTGTAAATATTATTTCGTCTTTCATATACTTATTCAAGATTTTTTCATTTTTACTTTTTGGTTTCTCATCCATATATTCACTAAGAGGTGGTTCAAATGAAAAAGCTATGCCAGCAATTGTATCCATAACCATATTTATCCATAACATTTGAATTACTGTTACTGGTGTTGCAACTCCGATGAATGGACCGATTATAGATAATGATACAGCGCATAAATTAACTGTTAATTGAAAGATTATAAACTTACGTATACTTTTAAATATAGTTCGTCCGAAAAGTATAGCTTTTGTTATAGAATTAAAATTATTATCTAATATTACAATATCACTTGCTTCCTTAGCAACTTCAGTTCCACTTCCCATTGCAAAACCAACATCTGCTTTTTTCAATGCTGGTGCATCATTTACTCCATCACCTGTCATTCCTACTACTAACCCTAATTCTTCTGATAGTTTTACTAACCTACTCTTATCTTGAGGAAGACTTCTAGCAACTACTTTTAGATTTGGTAATATCTTTTTTATTTCATCATCTGTTTTATTATGTAATTCATCACCCGTTAGAACTATGTCACTATCATTTTTTATAATTCCTAATTCTCTAGCTATACTAGTAGCAGTTTCTTTATTATCACCTGTAATCATAATTGTTTTTATTCCTGCTTTTTCAACCTCTTTTACACCAATCTTTGCTTCTTCTCGTATTTCATCCTTTATAAAAACTAAACCAACCAATGTAAGATTGTCCAATCGATATTTACTATGACCAGTACATAATAATAAAACTCTGATACCCTTATTAGTCATTTGTTTTATCTTTTCCTCTATTTTTGAATTACTTATTAACGTTCTTTTTATACCATAATCATTATAGTAAGTTTTACAATGCTCAAGCAATTTTTCAGGTGCGCCTTTAATCAAACTAATTTCACCTTTATCATATATAGTAGTTACTGAATACTTATTCTTACTATCAAAAGGTATTCTATCAATAATTTTATACTTTGTATTAATTCTTCCAACATATCTAAGTAATGCTTGATCAGTAATATTTCCTCCAATTATTTTTAAATCATCAGATATTTTTGAACCATTATTATAATATAATGAAGTCTCTACTATTTTATGTAATTTAGGATATTTATTAAGTTCCTCCATACTATTAACTGAAAGTCCACTTCCACTCATAAACTCTACTACTTCTAATTTTCCTTTAGTCAAAGTACCTGTTTTATCTGTAAATAATATATTCAAACTACCTGCAGTTTCTATTCCAACCAACTTTCTTACTAATACATTATTTTTAAGCATACGTTTCATATTAGATGATAATACAAGCGTTATCATCATTGGAAGTCCTTCAGGTACTGCGACTACTATTATAGTGACTGCTAAAGTTAATCCATATAATATATATCCTATTAATAAAGGTAAATTAGTTATACTTTTCATGATCAATTCTGTCTTAAAGTTATTTTTTATTACAATCATGGAAAATAAATATGATGTAAAAACTAAAAAGGCACATATATAGCCTATCTTACTTATAGTGAGTGCTAAATCATGTAATTTTATCTTTAATGGACTTGTTGGTTGACTATCTTGTAGTTCCTTGGCCATTTTTCCATAAAACGTATCATCTCCTACTTTGGTTACTCGCATTAGACATTCCTTGGAATAAACAACTGTTCCCCTATAAAGATATAATTCAGTTGTTTTTTTTGAATTTGCTATCTTATATATATCTTTTGTCTCCCCATTTAAGGAGGACTCGTCAACAGTTATTTCACCTTCAATTATTATTCCATCAGCTGGAATCTTATCACCTGTAGATAGTTCAACTATATCATCAACAACAATATCATCAATATTTATCTCTTTAAGTTTGCCATCTCTTCTTACTCGACATTTTATTTTTGAAGCTTCTTCTTGTAATTTATCAAATGCTTTTTCACTACCATATTCAGATATACTAGAAATAAATGAAGCTATAAATATGGCTATTACAATTCCTACAGTTTCATACCAATCAAAGTTTTGAATTAGAAATATTGTTTTTATACCCAAAGCAATTAACAAAATTTTTATAATAGGGTCTCCCAAAGATTCTATTAATAATCCAATGAAACTATTTCTTTTTTTACTAGTTATTCTATTACTACCATATTTTTCACGATTAATTATTACCTTTTTTTCATCAAGTCCTAACATATTTATTCCTCCTATAATTCTAATTTATTTACAAAATCTATAAATTAGAATTATATATATGATATATATGTCGACATTATTTTTATAACTATTTATATATGATAAAAGTAACATTTTTTAAAAATAACAAAAAAAACTAACATAATTGTTAGTTTTTTGTTTTAACGCTATAGTTATTCTTTTTCGTGTGATTCAGATAATAAATCATTCTTTTTTAATAAATTATAAATACATGAATAACTTCTTTTTCCATAGAATTTACAAAATTTTCTTAAACTTACGTGTGAACGTTTATATAATTTTATAATTAATTGACTTTCTTCTCGTGTCAATGCATTAACCGGTCTTTTATTTTTATTACCGTGAACAGTATTAATTGTTCCATTTAAAATTTGTTTTTTTAATTTAGATATATACTTTTCGTGATAACCTGTTATTTCAGCAATTTCATGATAACTAAGAAAAGTTTCCTTATTTAGTTTTTTATTTATAAGATCTATAGCTTCCTGCTTATTATACTTCATGTTATCACCTCTCTAATAATATTCTATCACAAAAAGTAATATTTTTGCAAAAAAATTACACTTTTATGACATTTAAAAAACTAGATAGTTTTACAACTAACTAGCTTTTATTTTTCCTATATAATAATTTATTTTACTGGCCCATGCAGTACTTGCTGCATATTTTTTGTTGATTTGCTCTGGTGTAGTTAATCCATATGCATAATAATTCTTATATAAATTATTTAAAAATGCATCTATACCGGCATCTAAACTAGCAAATGCGATATATCCTCCATTTCCTACCATTCCACCAACGTTATTTTTGTTTTGAACTAAGGCACTACATGACCATGAACATCCTGTCTCATGTAATACAATAGCAACTGCTAAATATGGATCTACACCAAGTTCAAGTGAACGAGATGCAAATTTATAACCATATCCTGATAAACTTGATCCTAATGAACGATTTAATTTTGTCGCTAATTCATCAAGAGTTAATCCATCATAAACAATTTCTGGTTGTGGTGTTGGTTCTGGTTCAGTTTTTGGAGTTGTTTCTGCTTTTTCAACAACTTTTTCACTTTTTTTCTCAGTTTTTTCTGTCGAAGAGACATCTTCAGTCTTTTTCTCAGTAGTTTCTTTGACTTTTACAGTTTCTAATATAACTGCAACATCCTTTGCTATTTTAGGTTTATTAACAACTTCTTTTTTTACCTTTGTAGTTGGAGTACTAAATCTTTTGTAGTTAAATCCTATACCAACTATACAGATAATCACCAAACTTATTATTCCTAAAACAACAAGCTTCCGATCTACTTTCATTATTTCACCTCAATTATAATCTTCAAGCGACATAAGTTGATTTTAGCATATATAGATAGATTCGTCAAATTGATACTTTTTTCTACATTATTATTAATTCTTGACCAATACTTAGCATATCACTAAGTAAATTATTATCAGCCTTTATTTTAGATACTGTTGTACCATAAATGTTAGCTATTTTATAAAGTGTATCCCCCTTTTTTACTATATGCATTATTGTATTATTTATTACACTTGGTATTTTTATGTTTTGACCAATACTTATTAAATTACTAGTTAAATTATTCAGTTTTTTTAATTCATCTACACTTACATTATACATATTAGCTATTTTATATAAACTATCTCCTTTTTTTACTGTGTATATATCTGTTTCGTTATTACTTGGAACTTTTAGCATCTGACCTATTGATATATTATCAGTTAATAAATTATTCATAAGTTTTAATTCTATTACACTAGTATTATACATATTGGCTATTTTATATAAGCTATCTCCTTTTTTTACTATATATATACCAGCTTCAGAATCATCCATTATCGGTATATTTTCTGGTATTTCTGTTGGAAAATTGTTAGGCATATCAGAATTCAATATAGTACGATCAATTGCATTTACTACTGCATCAACATATCTTTTATAATTTCTCTGTATTTTACTTAAATCACTAGGATTATTTATAAATCCATATTCAATAATTAATGGTTCTGTTTGTCCTGTATTTCGATGTATAAAATAATAATCTTGGTTTGGATTACTTGGTAATCTTCTCTGATAGACACTTCGCTTTGTAAGTCCAGCATTACCAAGTGCATCTAATATATTTTGAGCAAGTGTGGATTCGTTTCGTAATGCATATATCACTTCTGCTCCGGTACTTGTTGGTGTTCCTGATGAATTAATATGATTCGATATTACAATCACCTCTGGATCATTCCCATAAGCACTTAAAATTCTATTTACACGGTCAGTAGGGTTTAATGTTTCATCATCTGTTCTAGTCAATACTACTGGATATCCTTTTTCTTTTAATTTATCATACATATATTTTGATATCATTAAAGTAATATCTTTTTCATTTACACCAGATGATGTTGCACCTGAATCAACACCTCCATGTCCTGCATCAATTACAAATTTTGTCATAAAATCACTCCTATAATAATATATTCAAATAATAAAAAAAGAAAACACTTTAACGTGTCTTCTTAACTTCCATCTCCTTTAATTGTTTATAAGTGGAATATCTAGCTTGATATAAATTACAATTAATATCATTCAAATTAGTAGTAATTAATTCATTCGGTTTAGTTGTATATAGATTAATTATTGAATCTATAATAGTCTCATCAATTCCAATTGATAATAAATAATCCAAATACTCACTAAGTTCTAAGAATGTAAGTTTTTGAATTTGATAATTAGCTAGAGTGTTCATTAACATAATATTATAGCAATATATATCACAATCACGCCCTGAATATGGTAAACCTACTTCGTTAAATTTATATTTAGGGACTTCTGTCAATTTAGGATCTGTCACTAAATAATAAGATGGTGTAGCTTTGTTTGAATTAATAGATGAACTATCTATATCAATCACTTTTATATTATCATTTTCATCTACTAAAAAGTTAAATTCATGCAAATCATTAAAGTAAAAATTATCGTTAAGTGATAGAGTCTTACTTAATAGTTTACTAACTTTATATAACAAATCCATTTTATATTTAATACTTACTTTAGGATCTTGTAATATTAGACCTAAATTAGTTGAATTCTTAATTTCAGGTATAGCAAATCCTATACTTTCTCCCTTTGAAATTACAACATCAGTTGGTAAGACTATCTCATCCATTGCAAGTAATTCTTCATTCTGTCTTATTTTTTTGATTGTATCTATTTTAGACTCTATATTTCTTGTATCATATAACATTTTTAAAAGTATAGTAACTCCATTAGGTATAGTCTTATATACTTTTATGACACTTTCAGTATTAGATACTTTAGGATCAATACCAAAATTCTTTAATTTTTTTACGTTTGCTTCAGTAAGATGTATTTCTCCAATTTGAAAATTATCTAACATAGAAATTCCCTCTTTCTACTAATTAATATAACATATTTTTAATAAGTTTTAAAATTTATAAATGTTTCTATATATTTAAAAAGAAAATATATTTTTTATATTTTCTTTAATGATTTATATGTATAATTACCACTATTATCCTTTACAAATACTATTTTATATTTTGCATATTTATCATGATTAGTTTTTATTTCTTCAGTATAATCATCTTCAAAATCTTTTGTATATAACAGATTCTCTTTACCATAGGCATTATCTGATATATTATCTACTATTCCTTTATATACTTCTTTAGTTGAAGGTCTATTATCAACATTACTAGCAGTTGCTATACTAACATCAACTTCAACCTCTCCATTTTGTTTTTTATATCCATCCTTATATATTAACATAGTTGGATTTCCTGTTCCACCACAGTATTCATACTTATAATAAACAGCTTGGTTTGGATTATACTCATATTTTATACATCTTCCTGCTTCTTTATGATTTGGTTCTTCTCCAAATATTTCTTTATATTTATTTGTGATTGTACTAGCATCAATAATACTTAATTCATAAGGAAGAAATCTCTTTAATTTTTCTGGAACAGATGCTTTTTCTGCTGAATTCAAATCCCTAAATCCACCATTGTCTGCTCTTCCATAAATATTTAGTACTGTAAACAATTTTTGACTTTCAACATTTTCAACATATGTTTTTGTATCATCTATACCTGACCAACTTATAATACTTGATGTTACATCATCAGAACTAGTATTAATTCCAAATGTTAATATTTCATTGGCCTTAGTACTTATTTCTTTTTTTTCAGCTTCTGATAATTCAGTGTCCTCTGGTTCTTCAACCTTTTTTTCTTTCTTTACCTTTTCAGCTGTTTCTTTCTTTTCGTTTTCTACAGACTTATTAAAATACCCTTTATCATAGCATATATATAATACTAATCCTGCTATTATCATTAGTAAAATAGCATAAATAATTATATTTTTTTTGTTATTTTTTTTATTATTATTTATGTTATTTTCATTACCTAAACCATTATTAGATATAAAACTATTATCATTATACATATTATCACTCCTATTATACCTTTATACTAACATAAATTATTTTTATAATCAATAAATTATTTAAGTTATTTTTGTTATTTTACTTAAAAAGGTAAATCAATAATTTTTTCAAAATCTTTGGGTATATTTGATGTTACTTTCAATAATTCATTTGTTCTTGGATGATAGAATTCTAATACTGTTGCGTGCAATCCTAATCTACCTATAGGATTAGTTTGTGCACCATATTTCTTATCACCTATTATCGGATGATTCATATCTTTCATATGAACCCTTATTTGATTCTTTCTACCTGTTAAAATATCTATTTCAAGTAATGAATACTTTCCACAATTTTTAATAGGATTATAAAGTGTGATAGCTTTCTTACCATTCTTTTTATCCTTTGTAGAATAAGTTAATAGAGTTTTAGTTTCTTTTAAATAAGATACAATTTTTCCTGATTTAACTACCTTTCCTTCTACTATAGCGACATATCTTCTTGTCCTAACAATATTATTCCAATTATTTTGTAATTTATACTTTATATCTTCACTTTTAGCAAACACCACTATGCCGCTAGTATCTTTGTCTAATCTATGTACTATAAACACCTTATTATGCTTATTTTTAGATTTAACATATTCAAAAACCTGGTGAAATAATGTTTTATATTTTTCTTTCGATGTAGATACAGTTAATAATTTAGCTGGTTTATCTACTATTAATATATCTTTATCTTCATATAATATTTTTAATTTTTTCTTTTTCATTTTACTCTCCAAATAACATAATTATAGATTTTTATATATCATAAACTTATTTAAAAATTTCTCCAATACTTCTTTTTTTGAATAAACATTCATATGATGCATATTAGTAACAATAACATCATGTCATAGTAGTATCCTATTAGTTATAATCGTCCTTATTTTAATTTAAATAATCATCTTTGTCAAATTTTTTATTAAAATAATAACAATAGAAAGATATAAAAAAAGAAGAAAATATATTCTTCTTTGTACCTAAAATATATACTATTTTATTTCGATTGTTTTTTTACATTCACTTTCTGTCTTTTTTGGTATTTCTATTTTTAATATACCATTTTTAAATGTAGCTTCAACATTTTCTTCGTCTACATCTCCTAGATAGAAAGATCTTTGATACTTTCCATAAGAACTACGTTCACGACGAAGATATTTCTTCTCATTTTCTTCTTTTTCTTCGCCTTTCTTTTCGGCAATTATGGAAAGTGTTCCCTTATTGATTTCAATGTTTATATCATCTTTATTAAATCCTGGAACATCTACTTCAACATGATATATATTATCTTTTTCATAAATATCACATTTCATCTTATCATCAATTTTAAAATCATCTAACATACTATCAAAAAATATTCTACTTGGTAACATATGCATTCCCTCTTTCTTTTTATATGACCAAATACTATTTAAATGATATATCTATTGGATTCCTCCAACAATTATAATTATAGCACTTTTTTAGCAATTGTCAAGTTAGAGTGCTAAAAAAGATTTACGATTGTAAATCTTTATTTTTTCTTCGCATCTATTACCATTATAAACTTAGTATTACCTTCATCATTACCATCTTTATTGGCAAATGAATCATATTTATTTCCTAATTCTATTACAGACTTAACACGATTATGTAATGGTTTTATACGATTATTTACTAATGATGAAACTTTAGAAATACCTTCTTTATCAAACTTAACTATGCCATCATTTAAAGTTGATGCACCACTCTCTATTTTCTTTGTTCCATCATATAAACTTGATGTACCATTTTTTAATGATGTAATACCATTATTAAGTTGATTCAAACCTGATACTAGTTGTTGTAATTGATTAATAGTTTTTGTTGTTGCAGTTGCTTTGGCATTGTTAGCAACCTTAGTTGCTACTGTTGTAGCTGTCTTTCCTGCTACAGTTTTTGATGTATTACTTGCGACAGTTATAGCTGTATTTTTAGCTGTTTCTACCATTAATTTCATCATTCCACTATATGTTTCTATACCTGTCTCAAGTTGCACTTTTGTTGTTTTTAATGTTGTTAATTGATTTTCTAGTGCCTTATATTGTTCTGATTCATGATCAGATATCATTGACATAGCTGTTTCTAATTGTGCGATTGATGAATTGACAGTTGCTAGCTTATTACTATAACCAGATACTTTAAGTTCAAAACTTTTATATTGCTCACTAGCTCTTATAGTTTGTTCAGTTTGAGCTGCTATTTGTTGTTTTTGTATTTCTGTTAATGTAGCAGTAGTTTCTGCTTGAGTTTTAATAGCATTTAATGTTGCACTATCAATCGCTTCTGAATTATCATTCTTTAATGTGTTAATCGCACCATTTACTTTTGATACTATTTTATTACTACCATTAGATAACGATGAAACACCATCATTTAATTTAGATGCTCCATCTTTTAAATTTGTTGAACCATCTAATAATTGTCTACTACCTGCTACTATTTTTTTTGAAGATGAAGATAATTGATCAACTGAACCATATATACTATCAAGTTTATCAAAAACTTTTAAATCATCATTATCAATTAATTTTGATGTCATTACTGTATATATAGGATTTAATTCAAATTTATCAGTATCAAAAGATATAGTAATATTATTTAAATTAGATAAACTATCCATATTTAAACTATCATCAAGTCCTGGTGCAGCTATAGCTACTACAGTACTACTTGCACCATTACTAACAACTTTTCCATTTGTAACTTCAATATTATGATTATACTTATTAGAAATTATAGTTCCAAGAGTTAAAACAAATGGAGTACATACCTTATTATTATCAATTACTTGACATGAATCATTTTTATAATCAACACTTATTTCAATTTTACCTTTTTTTCCGATTATCTTACTTAATTTCTTTTGTTTTCCATCTAATTTATAAGTAACATGAGTTTTTACTGGTAATTCTTTATCAGTTGTACCTTGATAATATAACTCATTTTTTGTTGTTTCCCATGTTAATTTACCATCTACATGATTTATTTTTTCGTCACCATTTACATTTAATATATCTTTTAAATTTGATATATCACTATTCTTACCATCTAAATCTCTTAGATGTTCATTAACTATAGTTTTTTTAACACTACCATTACTCTTTAATTTAACATATACTGTCTCATCTTTAGTAAGTGCTTGTGCATTTGGCATTATAAATAATGAGCAAACTAAAGTTGTATATGCAAATTTTTTAATACTATTTTTCATTTTTCATTCCTCCAAATCCTAAACTTGTCTTACATATCAATTTATCAAATACTAATAATACAGATGGTAAAACTAGTATTACTACGACCATACTAATAATAGCTCCTCTAGCAATTAATGTACATAAAGATCCTATCATATCTATCTTAGATACTATACCTACACCAATGGTAGCAGCGAAGAAACACATACCACTTACAAAAATTGAACTAATTGAACTATCAAGTGCGATTTTAACTGATTCTTTTCTTGACGTACCTTGTTTTCTCTTCTCTAAATATTTTGTTGTCATTAAAATCGCGTAGTCAATTGTCGCACCTAATTGAATTGTCCCTATAACTACTGATGCTATAAAAGGTAATTGAGTGTGTGTTAAATATGGTATTCCCATATTCATAAATATAGCAAATTCAATAGTAGAAACTAAAAGTATTGGAAGAGAAATTGATTTTAATACTAATAACATAATTATAAATATAATAGCAATTGATGTATAGTTAACATTATGAAAATCTTGATCTGTTATAGTGACTAAATCTTTCATTAAAGGACCTTCACCTGCTACTATAGCATGTTTATCATATTTTAAGACTATTTTATTTACCTTTGTTATTTGATCATTTAACTCATTTGTTGCAATATCATATTTTGAGTTTATTAAAATCATCTTATATTTATCTGTTTTATACATTTTTCTTATGTCACTACTAATTATATCTTCATTTAATCCATAAGAACTTAAAGATGCTGGATTTAATACTGAATCTATACCTTTTATATCTTTTATTTTGTCTACCATTTCATTAATTTTATAATCTTTTGTATCATTACTAATTAAAACTATTTCTTGGGATACAATATTATAATCTTTCTTAAGTGTTTTCTTAGCTATACTATACCCATAATTACTAGGAATAGATTTATCCAAATTATAATAAACCGTTGTTTTTTTCTGCAACATATAAACTGGTACTAGCATAATTATAAAAACCATAAATACTATTATGTAATGATTTAAAACAAAATTCTTAATTGATGTAAACTTAGGAATTATAACTTTATGTTTTGTTTTATCAATCCATTTATCACATACAAGAAGTAAACTTGGAAATAGTAAAATAACACATATCAATCCAAAAAGTACTCCTTTTGCCATGACAATTCCTATATCTTTTCCTAATGTTAAATTCATAGTACATAAAGCTAAAAATCCAGCAATAGTCGTAAGTGAACTACCAAACACAGAAATTAAAGTGTCATAAATAGCTTCACTCATAGCTTTATTTTTATCTTTATTTTTCTTTTTTGCTGCCTCATATTTATGATATAAAAATATAGAGAAATCAGTAGTAACTCCTAATTGTAATACCGAACTTATTGCTTTAGTTATATAACATATATCTCCAAGTAATATATTAGTACCCATATTAAATAATATAGCAACACCAATATTAGCAATTAATAAAAATGGTACTAAATATGAATCTAGTGAAAACATTAGTACTATTATACATAAAACAACCGCAACAATTACATATAATGTCATTTCACTATTAAATAATTCCTTAGTATCAAGAACCATTGCACTCATTCCACCAACCTTAGAATTATTCTTTGTTATTTTCCTGATTTTTTCAACAGCTTCTAATGTTTTATCATCACTAGTAGACGTTTTAAAAGTAGTAAGTATTAATTTAGAATTTCCTTTAGACACTTTATCTACTATTTTTTTTGGTAATATTTCCATCGGAATTGTCGTTCCGGTTATATCAGCTATACTTACTACCTTATTAACTCCTTCAACTTTCTTTATTTTGTCTTCTAATTTTAAAATATTATTGTTTGACATATCATCGACTACAATTATCGAAAAAGAGCCCATCTTAAAATCATCAGTTAAAATCTTTTCACCTTTTAATGTATCTATATCTTTTGGCAAATAAACTAAAATATCATAGTTTACTTTTGTTAAATACATTCCAATTAAAGATGGAACAATTAAAATTAAAGTTAATATAATAATCATCCATTTATGATTACATACAAAATCACCTATTTTTTTCATATTTCCCTCCAAATTAACAACAGCTATAATATATCACAAAAATGACCAACAGTCAATATTATATTTGTTTTTTGTAAAATTATCATGTTTTTTATAGAATAAAAATTGACTAATAGTTTTTTTATGTTACAATTATATTGTATGTGAGGGATAAATATGCGTGATTTAGAAAAAAAAATAAAAAGTAAAATTAAATTAAAAAAAGAAGAAAAGAAGCAAAAATTACTTTCTTCAGCTTATAAACTATTCACAACAAAAGGAATCAAAAATACATCTATTCAAGATATTGTTGATAGTGCAGAAGTAGCTAAAGGAACTTTTTATTTATATTTTAAAGATAAATATGATAT
The DNA here is from genome assembly GCA_946540075.1 of uncultured Bacillota bacterium. Classification (GTDB taxonomy): domain Bacteria; phylum Bacillota_I; class Bacilli_A; order RF39; family UBA660; genus CAMNHZ01. The sequence continues at coordinate 4,184 of CAMNHZ010000003.1, read as the reverse complement.
TGAAGAAAAACTAATCATCCAAAAATCTTGTCAATTGTTCAATGAAGCTTTAAAGAATCTTGAAAATAATTATATTGAAAACTTTGATGATGAGATTATATATGTAATTAATTATGTTATCGATGAATTAGTCAAAGATAATACATTGATAAACTTTATATCAAAAGATCTATCTCTTGGAGTCTATAATGATAAATTAGCTAGATTAATGGATAATAATGAAATTGGATTATATGATGTATTTATAAATGGCGTTAAGGAAAAGAATATTGAACTTGAAAATCCTGATGTTACACTATTTATGATAATTGAATTAGTTTCATCTACTTGCTTTACTGCTATTACGAAGAATATTCCATTATCTATTAATGAATATAAACCTTATTTATATAGTACTATCAGAAAAATGTTACATAATTAAAAATCTGTCATAAACTATGACAGATTTATATTATACTGATATCATCAATTATTTTCTTTATATCTAATATCATTGCGCTTTTACATTTTATATTTACTTTCTTAAAATAACTTGATCCTGACTCAAAAATAATGAGCAGTTTTTTATTATTGGTTATGGAAACACCTTCAGACATTGGCGGTATTTTTATACATTTGATTGTTTTGAAAGTATTCCCATCCTGTTTTGATATATATAAACTTGAATCTATATTTCTATATGAACAACTAAATATATAATAAACCTCATTTTTATATTCGAACACTGTCATTCCTTGAGTATATAAATATGGAACACTATATTCCTTAAATAAACTATTATCTACTAGTCCTTCACTATTTAGCTGGTATCTTCTAAGAACAAAACTATTACCTTTTGTTCCAAACTCTCCTACATATATATAATTATTAGTTATATTTAGATAAGATGTGTAATGACCTTTTACTCCTGTATTTATATTAATTACTATTGGAACAACTTTTCCTCGAAGAAGATCACCTAGTTTATAAGCGTGGACATTTTTACTAGCTGAAACATATATCATTTGTGTTTTTTTATAGAATGATACGCCACCTACATGGTACTTAGAATCCATTTCAATAGTTCTTTCTAAAACTCCATTCTTATCAATCAGATATATCTTGCTATTATTTAAACCCATTTTATCATAGGCAGTTATGACATAATAATCATCAGCCTGACATATTCCTTGCGGAATAAAATTAGTATCCAAATTAGGTATAGGAATATATTTGTTAGTTAATATTTTAGTAAATAAAGGATACCTCTTAGTAATGATATTTTCACTAGTATTATTAAGTGCAATTTCTACATATGTTTTCTTATTAATATTCCTTTTTATAAAATTTATTATTCTTTTTATACCAAACATTTTATCACCCAAACAATCATAATACTATTATATTCTAAAATCTTTAATTTTTAACTATTAATTTTCTTTTTCATTTTTATTTTGAATATCTATATTATAATCGTTATTATCATAATCAATTATCACATCTGAACCATATTTAATATTACCGCTTATTATCTCTTTAGCTAATTGTGTTTCAATTGTTCTACTAACTAATCTTTTAAGTGGTCGTGCACCATAAGCTGGTTCATATCCTTGTTCTACTAATCTATCTTTAGCTTTATCAGTTAATCTAATATGAATATTATCATTTTTTAAACGAATTTCTATTTCAGAAATAATTTTATCTAATATTTTATAAATAGATTCCTTGTTTAATTGATTAAATATAACAACTTCATCAATACGATTAATAAACTCTGGTCTAAAATGTTTTCTTAATTCTGGTAAAACTCTATCATTATTACCATCAAGTATATATTCACTTCCTAAATTGGATGTCATTATAATTATAGTATTCTTAAAATCTACAGTTCTTCCGTTTGAATCTGTTACACGGCCATCATCTAATATCTGAAGCAATAAATTAAGTACTTCTGGATGTGCTTTTTCTATTTCATCAAACAACACTATACTATAAGGATTTCTTCTTACTGCCTCAGTCAATTGACCTCCTTCTTCATATCCTACATAACCAGGAGGAGAACCTATTAATCTAGAAACTGAGAATTTTTCCATGTATTCACTCATATCGATTCTAACCATATGTCTTTCATCATCAAAAAGTTCATAAGCAAGTGTTCGAGCTACTTCTGTCTTACCAACACCTGTTGGGCCTAAAAATATGAATGAACCAATTGGTCTATTAGGATCTTTTATACCACTTCTAGATTTTATGATAGCATCACTTACTAGTTTTATAGCTTCATCTTGCCCCATAACACGTTTTTTCATATTATCTTCTAGTGATAATAATTTTTCTTTCTCGCTACTAATTAATTTAGCAACTGGTATGTTTGTCCATTTAGCAATAATACTAGCAATAGAATCATCTGTTACAGTATCACTCAATATTTTATTTTTATCTAAAGAATTAAATTGTTCTAACTCTTTTTCTAATTTTGGAATGGTTCCATGTCTTAGGACTGCTGCTTTTTCAAGATCATAACTTGATTCAGCTTGGGACAATTTAAAACGTGCATCTTCTAGTTCAGACTTCTTTTTCTTTATATCTTTATTGATATCTTTCTCCTTATTCCATGCATCAGTAAGTTCTTGTTCACTTTTCTTTAAATTTTCTAAAGACTCTTCAATTGATTCACGACGTTTTTTACTTAAATCATCCTTTTCTTTTTTTATTGCTTGTTTTTCTATTTGAAGACGCATTATTTCTCTTCTTAAATTATCTAACTCAGTTGGAACAGAATCCATTTGGACTCTAATAGTAGCACATGCTTCGTCTACTAAATCAATTGCTTTATCAGGTAAAAAACGATCAGTTATATATCGATTAGATAAAGTAGCTGCTGCAATTAAGGCTTTATCTTGAATTGATACACCATGATGAATTTCAAATCTTTCCTTTAAACCTCTAAGTATTGTGATTGTATCTTCTACGGTTGGCTCATTTACCTTTATTTTTTGGAATCTTCTTTCAAGCGCTCCATCTTTTTCGATATATTTTCGATATTCATTTAAGGTAGTTGCTCCTATAACATGTATTTCTCCTCTGGCAAGCATAGGCTTTAAAATATTAGAAGTATCCATAGCTCCTTCCATATTACCACTACCAACAATTGTGTGAATTTCATCAATAAACATAATGATTTCACCATTACTATTCTTTATTTCTTTTAATACATTTTTTAGTCTTTCCTCAAATTCACCGCGATATTTCGCACCAGCAATTAACGATGCCATATCCAATTCCCATATTGTTTTATCTTTTAAACTTACAGGAACATCACCTTTTACTATTCGTAAAGCTAGTCCTTCAACAATTGCAGTTTTACCTACACCTGGTTCACCTATTAAAACCGGATTATTTTTAGTCTTTCTTGATAACACTCTAGTTATACTTCTTATTTCATCATCACGGCCAATAACAGGATCTATCTTACCATTTTTTGCAGCTTCAATTATGTTACGACCATATTTTTCTAAAACATTTTCTTCTGGTTGATTTTGATTAAACATATTATCATCCCCCTATCCATTATTCATTATACACATTTTTTAGCACTTGTCAATAGTGAGTGCTAAAAATATACTTTAAAAAAGCAAGATTGTATTAACTTGCTAATATGTTACCTTTTTAGACACTATATCTTTGTATTATTTAAAATTGTGTAAATAAAATCAACAACAAATAAAACAGATAGAATTAAAGTGACAACAAAAGGTATTTTCATTATTAAATTTTTTAATATAGGATGAATTATATATATAAGTATTATAGAGCCAATCCCCCACGTCAAACTAACAGATAGTGATATATACTTACCTATATTAAATTTATGTGAACTATAATCCCAGTATACTTTATGAAACAATAATTCAATTCCCTTACCTCCTAACCATTCTAACACAGTTAATACTATGGTAATAATTAAAAATGCAATAATTGTTTCATATATTCTTGGCATATGTAAATTCATAAACAAGTAACTTGATAATAACACTATAATAATTACTCCTAGACCATATATTGGTGTCCAAGGTCCTACCATTATACCACTTTTAAAACCACTTCCTGTTAAAGCAGAAATCAAAGTTTCAAAAAAATAACCAAATATTGAATAAATTATAAACATATTTAAATAGTACATTTTTTCACCTATTTATATTATT
>CAMNHZ010000002.1 GCA_946540075.1 uncultured Bacillota bacterium | reverse complement strand
GTCGCACTTCCATTATTAGAGTTATATTCTGACTGAGTACACTTAGTTGCAGTATCCGGATTAAAATATACGGCTGTACCATCTGCATATGCAGTTGTAGATTTAGATTTACCTAACACGTAAGCAGCATCATCACGATATATTAAATCATAACCTTTAGTTTTAAATATACCAAATTCTACTTCTTCATCAACTATTGTAAGTTCTCCAGCAACATCATCACCTTTATATTTTATCAAAATTGATGTTGCATCCTTTACAATATTTTTACCATTTATTGTATATACTCCATCACTATCATCATCAGCTGTATTTGATTCAAGTGATAAAGCTACTGCTTTTACATATCCATATATATTATTTTTAGCTGAATTCTGTCTTGCATTATCGATTACATTTGTAAATAAAGGAATTGTAATCACCGCTATTACTGCAAGTATTGTTAATACAGCCAATAATTCTATTAGTGTAAAGCCTTTATTTTTGCTTACTATTTTTTTCATTCTTCTATCCTACTTTCTATCATAATAATATCACATATATCTATCATTTTCAATTATTAATATTTAATCTTTACAAAAAAGAAAGAAGCATATTTTAAAATATCTTCTTTCTCTTTATGATTCTTTATTATTTACCATATATGAACTTATAATCATATTGTAATCCTATATGTTCATCACTAACTATATCAGCAATAGGTTTTCCAATCTTTGCCTCAATTTCTTTTTTATCAACATAATTTTTCATTATTGGGAAAGAATGAATTTCATATTTAATACGATATCTAGAATATATATCTTCTTGTTGTTCACGATAAGAAGCATTTGAAGGATTTAAATATGAATCAGGTTCCCATCCTGACCATTCAGTATGATCCAATGTATCTTCATCTTTATGTGTACAATATTCACTTGGTGTTGAATCATATCCACAATAATCTCTTTCTTGCCCATTATACCAACGCCATTGTTCATCATAATATCTATACATATTAGCTGTTTTATCATATCTCTTATATTTCTTACTTGGTGGATCTATTGTATATGCACCATTATTATAATAAATTTTCTTTCTTCCCTTTTTATAATACCATCTATAAGCAACAGTAGCTTCTATAGTACGATACTCTTTTTCATCAGGATAATTTAAAGTCCATTTAGATAATTTAGAATTCTTAACAGATTCTTCATCCTTATAAGCATATCCTTTTGGTTTTTCTGATGAATAAGCACTATAATTAGGATTATTCTTCTCATAGAATAACCATTGTTTATCTCTATAACGATAATATTTCATTACTTCTTGTTCAATTGCAACTACATGAGCATCTTCTGGTGTATCTGGTAATTCATTTTTATCTTTTGGTAAATAAACATGATACTTCTTAGATTCTTTCTTTTTTACTTTTGCACTTTCCATATAATCTGTATATTCAGTATAATAACTTTCTCTTGTATAATAATTATATGTAGTAACTACTTTAACATTATGTTTTCTAGGATCATATTTTGATGTTGATCCTGTTTTTTTAGTATAACGCTTATTACTAGCACAATACCCGCAACCTTTTAAATTAATAGATTTAACATATGTATTATTATATTTTGTATATGTTACTTCCGCATCACATTTTTCATCATCAATAGTTAATTCTGAATCTGGCAAATCAACTTTCTTAGAAAATTCATTAAGTTTTATAGTAACTTTTTCACCATTTATTACTGGTAATACTTTCTTTTGTTTAGCATAATTAAAACCTGCATCTAATATTTTAGATTCAATATTATAACATCTATTATTTCTAGTAATACTTCGTACGAAAAAATAAATTATAATTATAATAAAAACTCCTAGGAAAAAAATTCCAACCGCTCTTAATGTTTTTACTGGATCTTTGTCACTTACATATGGAGTTCCGTCATCATTTACATATTTTTCCGCATGTAGATTAAATTTAGGTAATTTCATGTTTATCACTCTCTTTTATACATTAATATAATAGCATAGTTAAAAAAAAAAGAAAAGTTTTTTTAATTTAATTCTTATATGTAATTGACAAAAAATATCTTAGATGCCATAATTATCATGTACACTAGTTTTTATTTATGTGATATTTACTAACACGGTGCATATCTACCCTAAGTGGTAATTTATTATGAGTATCATCAAATTTGAATAAAAGATAAGCTTCAATTGACAATACTTTTGCAATTCTTTCAATATTTTCAAATGATACACTATATTTACCTGTTTCAATATCACTAACATATTTACTATTAAGGTCAACCATTTCAGCAAGTTTTTCTTGTGAATAACCTTTTTGGTAACGATAATATTTTAAATTTTGTCCAAATGTATCTTTTAAACTAGTTTTAAAACTAACACTCATTTTTACCACCTGCTAATACAATGATACATTTTTTTGTTATTAATCACTAGTGTGTGTAACACGGAAAAGAGGTAATAAAATATGAAATATAAGAAGTTATATGAATTAAGAACTAAAAACAAGCTTAGTATGGCTGATATAGCCAAGAAAATAAAAATAAGTACACCTTATTATTGTCAATTAGAAAACAAACAAAAAAGATTATCTTATGAAATGGCATTAAAAATAGCCACAGCATTAAATACAAAACCTGATGATCTTTTCTATGATGAGTATAAAAATTAGAAAAAAATAAAAACACGAAAATTTTCGTGTTTTTTTTAAAATAAACTTAATTGACTTGATTCATCCATACCATCAAGTATTCCCATCATACGCATTCTATCAATTAAAGTAGCAGATACTTTACCACGTTTTTGCAAATCTTCTATACTTAAGAAATGACGTTTTTCTCTTTCTTTTACTATTTTATTAGCAACGGTATCCCCTAGTCCATCAATAGATGAAAATGGTGGATAAATAGTTTTATCATCTTTTACTTTAAATGTAGTTGCTTCACTCTCATATAAGTCGACATTAGCAAATTTAATACCACGTGCAGTTGCTTCTAAAGCAAGTTTAAGTGTTTCTAAAATACCAGCCTCTTTATTGCTAGCATCATATCCTTTATCTGATATTTCTTTAATCTTAGCTTTAATAGCATCATATCCTTTAATCATTGTTTCAATATCAAAGTCTGTTGCCTTAGTTGAAAACCAAGATACATAATACCAAACAGGATGATGAACTTTATAATAAGCTATTCTAAATGCACTTATAACATATGCTGCTGCATGAGCTTTAGGGAACATGTATTTTATCTTTCCACATGAATCAATAAACCATTTTTCAATTCCAGCATCTTCCATTGTCTTTTTATGTTGTAACCAAGTATCAGGATCTTTACTAGCCCTACCTTTTCTTACAAACTCCATAATTTTAAATGCTTTAATTGGTTCTACTCCATGATACATAAGATATACCATTATATCATCACGACACCCAATAACTTCTTTAAAAGGAACAACATTATTCTTTATTAATTCTTGAGCATTACCTAACCATACATCAGTACCATGAGATAATCCTGATATTTTTATAAGTTCAGCAAAAGTTGTTGGTTTAGTATCCTTTACTAATTGGATAGTAAATGGTGTTCCAAATTCAGGTATTCCAAGTGTACCTGTATCACACATAATCTCTTCAGCAGTTACACCTAATGGTTTTGGTGATAAGAATATATCCATTGTTTCTTTATCATCAAGTGGAACCTTTGTTACATCATCACCTGAAACATCCTGAATCATACGAAGTTGAGTTGGATCAGAATGTCCTAAAATATCAAGTTTTAATACATCATCTTCAATTGAGTGATAATCAAAGTGAGTAGTTCTCCAAGCACTAGTTACATCATCAGCTGGATATTGGAATGGTGTAAAGTCAAATACATCCATATAATCAGGAATAACAACAATACCTCCAGGATGCTGTCCAGTAGTTCTTTTTATACCAGTACACCCTCTAGCTAAACGTTCTATTTCAGCTGTTCTTTTCATTATACCTTTATCTTCACAATAACCCTTAACATATCCAAAAGCAGTCTTTTCAGCAACTGTACCAATTGTTCCAGCACGGTATACATTATCAACACCAAACAATACTTTTGTATATTCATGAGTAGCTGCTTGATTTAAATCAGAAAAGTTAAGATCAATATCTGGAACTTTATCAGCATTAAATCCTAAGAAAGTAGCAAATGGCATGTCTTGACCATCTTTTATCATATCACTTCCACATTTTGGACACTTAAAATCCGGAAGATCAAATCCACTTGAATATGTTGATCCTAATTCTTTACCTTCTTCATCATGAAATATACTATGTTTACACTTAGGACAACGATAATGAGCAGGAAGTGGATTTACCTCAGTAATACTCATCATTGTTGCAACAAAGCTTGATCCTACTGAACCACGAGATCCTACTAAGAAACCATCATCATTTGATTTTTTTACAAGTCTTTGAGCAATCAAATAGATTGGATCAAATCCTCCACCAATAATACCTCCAAGTTTCTTTTTTACTTCTTTTTCAAGTTCTTCTTCAGTTAATTTATCTTCTGATGTTTCCATAATATTAGTCTTAATTAATTCTTTTACTGAATCAAATCCCTCTAATATAATTTTATGAAGTAATTTTAAAGATTCATTTTCTAACTCTTCCTCATTTAGATTCTTATTACTTAAATTAGATTTAATGGTATTAAGAACAACATCACCATATAACTCAGTAGCTATTCTTTTTTCAATATTACTTGGTAATATATCACCATACCAATCTCTAGCTTTATTATATACAAGATCAGTAACAACTCTTGGACAATCTAAATAATTACCATCATCACCTTTAACTCTTGGTGAGAATGGTACTCCACCTGTTTCAATTATTACCTCTAAAATACCAATCATATCAGCAATCTTATTAGGATTTTCAATAACTATTTTATGAGCCATTTCATCATCCAAGAAATCAAAAGCATCAAGCATTTCTTTTGTTGTTCTAAAATGATTATTAGGTATACTAGTAATATTCTTTCTAGCAAGAGGATGACGCCCTCCTCCCGGTACTTTTTGATTTACAATTATTTCTCTATAAATCTTATCATCAGGATTTAAATAATGAACATCCCCAGTAGCAACTATAAACTTACCTGCTTCATCAGTAACTTGAATAACCTTTTTAATATTTGCGATAAGTTCTGCTTTATTACCAAAATCACCCATCTGTAGTAAATGATCATAAGCATCAACTGGTTGAACCTCTACATAATCATAAAAATTAACTATATTAGCTAGTTCTTCTTCAGTTTTACTACGAGCTTTTCTAAATACTTCTGATTCATAACATCCACTACCTATAAGTAGACCTTCACGATGTTTTTCTATTTCACTTCTAAGAATTCTTGGTGTCTTATATAAATACTTAGTATTAGCAGCTGAAACTAATTTAAATAAGTTCTTAAGACCTACTTTATCTTTTACTAAAATATTAATATGATATGCTTCACCATACTTATGGATCTCATCTTTAGAAACCAAACTATCTAAATCAGTCATTTTCTCCAAATTACGATTATCTAACTTTTTCATCATCTTATGAAATACTAAAGCTGTACCTTCAGCATCATAATCTCCTCTATGATGAGCATCTTCATCCCATGGAACAGAATATCTTTTTACTAAAGCAGATAAACTATGACGAGCAAAATTATTATCCATAGTACGTGATAATTCTAATGTATCAATAATAGGATTAGTAAGTTCTCCTAAATTATATTTTTTATAAGCCATTTCTAAGAATGAAGTATCAAATCTAGCATTATGAGCAACAAGAGGTAAATCTCCAATCCAATCTTTAAATCTTTTTACAGCATTTTCTTCATTATCTTTATCAGCTAACATTTCATCAGTAATATTAGTAAGTTCAATAATCTTACTAGGTAATTTTCGTCCAGGATTAATAAGTTCATCATAACGTTCAGTTATAACTCCATCTTTAAGTTTAACTGCCCCTATTTCAATAATTGAATCTTTACCACCGGCATTAAATCCCGTTGTTTCAAAGTCAAATACTACATATTCATTATCAAGAAGTTTAGTATCAGTTGGTCTTACTACAATTTTTACTTCATCATCTATCATAGTAAGTTCAGTACCATAAATAGCTTTAAACTTATCTTCTTCTTTTTCAATACCTTTATTAATACTCTTAATCAATCTATATACTACAGGAAATGCCTGACAACCATTATGATCAGTTATAGCAATAGCTTTATGACCCCATGCATGAGCTTGATTAACTAATTTAGCAGCATCAACTGCTCCATCCATTTGACTCATCATTGTATGTGCATGAAGTTCAACTCTTTTTTCTAAAGCATCATCAATACGTTTTTCTACTTCACGATCTAATTTATTTATATCATATATATTTAAAACTAACTCATTACTATATGTATCATCTTTAACTATACCTCTAACTTTTATAAAACAACCTTCTTTTACTGAACTAGTAATTAGCTTTAATTCTTCTTCAGAATTAATAAACATTTTACCATATATACTATCTGTATAATCAGTTATTTTTAAAGTAACAATTCTTAAGTCAGTTCTAGTTTCTCTTACATCAATTCCAAATACATTAACTTCTAAAGCAACATTATTCATAGGCCCAAGAATATCACTAATATGAGTAATGTCATTATCAATCAATCTTCCATATATAATACTAGGATCATCATTTCTAGTTCTAGTACGCTTTTTAAATTTATTCTTTTTAGGTTCCTCTTTTGTTTCTTCTTTAATAATATTTATCTTAGGAACTTCTTTTAAACTATTTTCAATTGCTTTTTTTACATCTTGATTTTTAGAATCATTGATAACTATCCTAACTCCTAATTCACCAAATCCAACATTCTTTAAATCCTCAAGTAGTTTTTCTTCAATACGACTAAAATTCATCTTCTCAGCAATATTTCCTACTTCAATCGTAAAAATACCATCTTCATAACTTACCGAATTATTTTTCATATAGCTTAATGCCACATTATTTTTACTATATAAATCCATAAAATAACTATAGTACTCTTTTAATTTTGAACTATCTTTATTTTCACAAGAAAATACAGCATATACTTTTCTAAATTTTGGAAAACCAGTATGAAGTAAATTATTAAACACATCATATACATTACATGGTAAAACTTCTTTTACATTAATCATAAATCTATATACATCATGATCTCTATTACCAACAATCCTAGTTAAAACACCATTTTCAAAATATTTATATAATTCTTTAGGAAATTTAATTTGATTTAATAATATGCTTAACTTTTCTTCCATACTACTACCTTCCTTTTACAAATTCAATCTAATCTTTATTGTATCAAAAAAAGAGTTCTATTTGAACTCTTTTACAACATTTTATTAAACTATTTAGTCTTTTTTAATACTTTATCATTTTCTAATGATAATTCGTTATTTACATATTTTATTATTAACTGTCTAAATAATGGGAATTTTAATGGAATATTATTCTCTTTCATATAGTTAACTACTTCAGCATTTACTTCTAAGCTTACTTCACCATAATTTTTAAATATTAATTTTGTTTCAAGTAAATTACGTTCTATTGTATCAACTTTTAATAATTCATCAATAGTCCCTATAAGAGCTCTATTCTTCTTTATATTTGCACTATTATCTCTTACATATTTAGATATTAATTTATAAGCTTCAAATGATAGTTCTTCATCTTTTTCTAGATAAAAGTCAACAGCACAAAAATTACCTTTTATAATTTTAATATATAAATCTCTTACACTACCAATTAACTCTGGATGATACTTTTTAAATCTTTTAAGAGGATTCTTAGAAGCATCTTGATATTTAGCAACTAAAGCTGCAGCTCTTGGATCATTAGATCTTTTTAATTTTGATATACATAAACTAAAATAATTACGACCATGACCATTTTTTGTATCATAAGCTTTAATACTAGTTTCTGTTGACTCTATAAATGTTTGAACATAATCATATACAGATTCATCAACTGGTTTTAAAACTGGATCAGGACGATTATCCTTATAAGAAACCATTCTATCTATTTCTCTTAATAAACGAGAATCTTTATAGTATTTTGATAACAATTCAATTTTTGGTTTTTCTTTATCATCACACACATTATAATATCTACTTAATGTACCACTTAAACAAACATCTTGTTTTTTTAATTCATCCATTACATATTCAAAATCATCTATATTATTTAAAAGTTTATTAACTATTTTATAACCATCTAATTTTGTATTTTTTGGTTTTGATTCGTTTTTAATTTCGTTATTTCTCTTTTTATATTCCTCTATTTCTTCAAAACTTCCAAGTTTTTCAAGATATAATCTAGTAAAAGCTACTAATTCATTTTTATTAACTCCATATTTCGCACAAAATTCATCTTCTGTTCCATTAATATAAGCTTCATAAGCTTCAAAATATTTTTTTACTGTTTCTATTTTCATAATTACCCCCCTCACAAAAATATTATGGACTAGTTTATCATATTTAAGTTTAAAAAGCAAATCTTTTAATTAAACATAATTAAAAGTCATAGTTAAACTATGACTTTTATATCTATTATTTTAACAACAATTCTAATTTTGTTTTTTCTTCTTCAAGTTTTTGTCTATCCATATCTACAATATTCTTTGGTGCTTTATTAACATAATTTTCATTAGCTAATAATTTTTCACGACGTGCGATTGAATCTTTTAATTTCTTTATTTCCTCTTGTTTTTTAGATTCATCTTCTTTAGGTCCTTCAAAGAAATAAGAAATATTAATATTATTAGATTCATAATCAACTTTATTTAAACCATCTACTTCATCTTTTACCATTTGTTTATCACTTATCTTAAGCTGTGATTTATAAATAGATAATACATCTTCATTAAGTACACTATTTATTTGAACAAATGCTTCTTTTGTAATAGAATTAGTTGCTTTTAAATTACGTATATTTACAATATCTTCTAAGACTTTATCCACAACTTTAGTTTCATTTGAGAAAACATATTCTTTTTTATATTTAGGATAATCACTTATCATGATAGATTCATCATGTAGTGGCAACATCTGATATATTTCTTCTGTTACAAATGGCATAAATGGATGAAGCATCTTAAGTATACCTTCTAATATCATACATAAAATACTCTTAGTAGTTGTTGAATCAATATTTTTCTTAGAAAGTTCAATGTAATTTGAACAGAAATCATTCCATACAAAATTATATAATTCAGCTGCTCCTATATTGAATTCATATTTATCCATATGTTTAGTCATAGATTTTACTATCTTTTCATATTTAGTTAAAATCCATTTATCTTCTAATGTTAAATCTTTTATTTCTATTTCTTCTAGTCCTTCAATATTCATAAGAACATATCTAGCAGCATTCCATATTTTATTTATATAATTCCATGTTGAAGCTATTTTAACTTCATCAAATCTTAAATCAGTTCCAAGTGCGACATCAGTAGTAAGATAATATCTTAATGAATCTGCTCCATATTTTTCAACCATATCAAATGGATCTATACCATTACCTAATGATTTACTAAACTTTCTACCTTCTTTATCACGTATTAATCCATGGATTATACAATCTTTAAATGGTCGTACACCATTTAGTTCTAATGATTGGAAAGTCATACGGTTTACCCAGAATGGAATAATATCATAACCTGTAATTAAACAATCATTTGGAAAATACAATTTCATATCTTCTGTATTATCAGGCCAACCTAAAGTTGAGAATGGCCAAAGAGCACTAGAAAACCATGTATCAAGTACATCTTCATCTTGTTTCCAACCTTCTCCTTCTGGTGCCTCCATTCCTACATATACTTCATCGCCTTTATACCAAGCAGGTATTCTATGTCCCCACCATAATTGTCTAGAAATACACCAATCATATGTTATTTCCATCCAGTGATTCATTGTCTTTTCATATCTTGTAGGTACAAAATTAACTTTTGTATCTTTATTCTTTTGATTATCAAGTACTGCATCCGCAAGAGGTCGCATTTTTACAAACCATTGTTTAGAAAGATATGGTTCTACCATTGCATCTGTTCTTTCAGAATGACCAACTGAGTGAACCATTTTTTCTATTCTAATTAAAAGACCTTCTTTTTCTAAATCTTTTAATAATTCTTCTCGACATTCTTCACGAGTCATTCCTTTATATTTACCAGCATTTTCATTCATAGTAGCATCTGGATTCATTACTACAACTCTTTCTAAATTATGTCTATTACCTACTTCAAAGTCATTAGGATCATGAGCAGGAGTTATCTTAACTACACCAGTTCCAAAATCTGGATCAGCATGTTCATCAGTAATAATAGGTATCTTCTTACCTACTATTGGTAATATAACATTCTTTCCAACATATTTTTTATATCTTTCATCATCAGGATTAACCGCAACAGCAGTATCACCAAATAAAGTTTCTGGACGTGTTGTAGCTACATCTAAAAAGTCTTCTGTTCCATCAATTATATATTTTAGATGATAAAATGCTCCTTCTACATCCTTATAAATAACTTCTTCATTTGATAATGCAGTTTGTGCGACTGGATCCCAATTTATTATTTTCTCACCACGATAAATTAATCCTTTATTGTAATAATCAACAAATACTTTTCTTACAGCTTTATTTAATCCATCATCTAAAGTAAATCTTTCTCTATCATAATCTACTGATAAACCTAGTGCGCCCCACTGATCTCTTATTGTGTCACTATATTCACGAGTCCAGTCCCAACAAGCTTCTAGAAACTTTTCACGACCATATTCATACTTATTAATACCTTTACTCTTAAGTCTTTTTACAACTTTAGCTTCAGTAGCAATTGCAGCATGATCCATACCAGGTAACCATAAAGCATCAAAACCTTGCATTCTTTTATATCTTATAATAATATCTTGAATTGCAGTATCATAAGCATGTCCTAAATGTAATTTACCAGTTACATTTGGTGGTGGAATAACAATACAATATGGATTCTTCCCACTTTTATTAGATGCCTTAAAATAACCTTTATTTTTCCAATTTTCATATTTTCCCTGTTCTGTTTTAATATGATTATATTTTTTATCTAGCATAATATCATCCTTTCTTTTTTTGATAAAGAAAAATATCACATCCGCTAGGGACGTGATATTAGTATCCGTGGTACCACCCTTATTTATGTACTAAGTACAACTTAAAATCATAACGTGATTAACGTAATATCTTACTAAACTCAGATATTAAACTCCAAAGCTACAACTTTATATTCCAATATTCATTTCCATCAACCATGAACTTTCTATAATTATCGTATAAAGCCCTCTTTATCAAAGTTTTTCAATTCATGTTAGTATTATAACATATTTTATTATAAATTCAATAATTATTTTTCATCTATTGTTCTTATTAAAACAATTCTTACATATCCATTACCGGTATTACCTGTCATAGTATCTCTACCATCATGTGTTGGCATCTTATTTTCACCAGAAATCATCTGTCCATTTGTAAAACTAATTCCTGATGAATGAATAGATGTTGTTTGGAAGTTTTGTGAATTTTGAGTACTATTGCTGGTTATAGCTTGACATCCTTCATATCCAGAAATATATGAAGAACCTCCAGCTCCAGCTCCTCCATAAGAATAACCAACTAATCTAGATCCACCTCCACCGAAGTAGCCTCCACCACCTCCGGCTCCATTTGTATTAGATAAAGTTGGATCAGTACAGTAATTATTATTTACATTATCTACAACAGAATCACCACCGCGACCAAAAGTTCCGCCACTAGTTGATAAAGCTTGAGTAGCTCCTAGTCCTCCAGCTCCATTAACAGATGTTGCGGCATTCTTACTAGATAGACCGCCTCCAGCTCCTCCATTAGTTTGATAACCAGCAGAACCTCCAGCTCCAGCAACCATAATCCTTGCCTTTAAGCCTTCAAAATAATCCCATTTTTCAATAACTTTATTATTACCGTCTAAATAATCATCAGGAATAAATCTAATATCACTTGCTCCGCCTCCGGTATAACTACTTTCTTTACAGGTCTTACTTCCATATCCTCCACCATTAAAAACGTAATCTCTTTCTCTGGTATTACTATTGTAGTTATCTCCTTTTTCACCTACATATACCCAGAATCTCCAAGCTTTATCTGCATCTTTTGTTTTAATATTATTCTCACTAATATTTATCATACCTGATACATATGCACCTTTTCCTCCAGCACCACTAACTTCGTTATCAGCACCAGATGCTCCCCAAGCTTGAAATAAATATAAACCAGCTTTAGAAGGAATAAATACCTGTTTACTTCCAGTATATTGATAAACATATTCAACCGGATCTACAACATGCACTGTTCTAAGTGCTGTAGCAATATTTCCATTATCATCTTTTACTTTATAAATGATATCATAATCCCCTGTTTGTCTTGGATTATACGCTGGTGTTGATGAAAACATTATTTTAGATACATCAATCGGATTACCATTAGCCTTTGTAGCACTAACACCTTCAAAAATATTATATTCATAATTAGGAACAGTCGCTAAACTAGATAAAGTTATTTCTTTACCTTTTACAGTTATTTTAGGCATATTTTTAGCACCTTGATTATCAAGAAAACTCATAATTTCAGTTCTAGTTTTATCAAAAATAATTTTTCTATTAGCAAGTAACGATAATATCGTAAATACTAATGCTAAAAATAGTATAAATACCGGATATAATACTCCTGATATAGCAAACCCCTTATTATTAAGTTTCATAGCGACACCTCTTTATTATAAGTTAATTATATAATAAAGTGATTCAAATTACAATTGTCTAGCATAAATTATTAATCTTTTAGTATCATTATCGGTACAAGTTACTAGTATTATTTGATTATTTGAATTAATTAAATCCATATTATTTTGATCAATTACTCTTACATCATATACTATATATTTCTTACTAGTACTTAAACTACTAACTATAAATATATCTTTCTTAGTAATATGATGAAGAAAACCAAATACTAAATGATTATTATGTCCCAATAAAACTACTTCGCCTCTAAGACTATTAAAACTATTATAATCACTATATAAAAGAACATTATTATCGTTTAAAACTTTATTATAATTACCCTTTTTAATTAATAATTTCTTATTATTTTTATAGAAATATATATATCCATCATATTCATTATCTATATCAGAATATCTATTTTTTATCATACCAGAAATAATTCTATTTACTTTATTTTTATGTATTATTTCTTTAGAATAATAACCTATTATTATATTTATAAAAATTACCAACGACACTAATATAATAATTCTAAAAACATTATTAATCTTTTTCATATGTAACAATTACAAACATATAAGAGATTAACATAACAAATAAAAGTGTCGTTACTATTTTCTTTAAACCCTTATCAGTATCTGATGTTTTAGGATAAGATACATGCTTACTAGAATCATCTTTTTTATCATTTATAATTTTTATTTTAACATCCTTGTTATTTAAATCTATTTTAAATGAATACTTACTATTATTAAGTGTATAATCATTTGTTGTTTCTAATTCTTTTATATAATAATTTGCATTAGGAAGATTATCAATTACTACATATCCATCCTTAGTAATAACTTTCTTTATTAATTGATCTTTGCTAAAAATAGTATTACCATCACTATTCTTAATATCAGAATCAGCATATAGTCCAAATACAACATTCGATAATAATTTATTATCACTACCATATTTTATAATAGTTAATTTACCCTTTATTTTATTATTATGAAAATTTAATTTCTTTGTTTCTTTATTTAAACTAATAGCATAACAATTATCGTCTTTAATATAATCTAGAATAGTCAGTTTTTCTATTACATAATATTTACCATCTGGAAGTAATTTAGTTAATGCTTGTCCATTTATTGTTGTTACTTCATCTACTAAATCACCTTTTTTATAATAAATAACATCATCTTTTTTTATATCTTCTTCTGCATATACTTGATATATTACACCTGTAAGTGATTTTTTTATATATATAAATTCATCATTTTCAAACGAAGATAAATCATCTCCAGTTTTATTAATGTTTATTCTAGATTCTAGTGGTTCATCATAAAAATTAATAGTGTTATTACGGGGAGTAAAACCATCTACCTTAAATGATAAACCATTTGAATTCAAATAATAATCACCATCTGATTGAACCTCTATAATTTTATAATTACCCTTCCCTAAATGATTTAACTCAAAATAACCATCATCATTAGTAGTAAATACTTTACCATTTTCAATATAATTATCATTTGATAAATCTTTAACTTTAAAACTAAACTTCTTTCCTTTAATCACACTATCAGTATTTTTATCCTTCTTATATACTTTAAAATTAACATCAATTGGATCTATACGATATTTAAATTTAGAAATAACTTCTTTAGATACATTAAAAGATGCGATAGTCTGTGAATTACCTTTTGTATATATAATACTAACATCATTACTTTGCTTCTTTTTAACTAATATAACTTCATGATTACTAACTTTGTTCCCATATATTATTATTCTATTATCATCATAATCGATTTTTACATTAGAGTCATTCTTAACTTCAAAATCATTTATAACTCTATTATTATCACTAAGCGACATATTTATGCCTTCTTTTCCTACATAATTATTACCATCATAAGAAGGTTTTTTATCATGATTTTTAACTAACTCTAATATTTCATTTTTGTAACTATCAATATTAATCGTATCTCCAGTAACTTTAGCACCTGTTGTCCAAAAAATATCATAAGAAGAAACATGCTCCCATATTAATTCTTGACTAGCCATATAATACTTTACATCAGTATGATTTTTATAATTATAACCATAATAAGCTAATAACTCTAAATACTCTTTATCTTTATCATTTATTCCCTTTACTTTAAAATCATCAGTTGAATCATAAATAGACTCCGTTATAAACTGATTAGGTTCTAAACAATAACTAACTTTTCCATTAGCTTTAATAATACCTAGCTGATTCCATATATGTCCATTTCCAACCTTCCTATTAGCATATATATTTTGAAGCCAATCTATTGTAACAGTTGTATCATTTTCCTTAGCTATAACATAACTATTACTAACAAATAATGATATTAATACTATCAATAATATTTTAAATTTATTCTTCATTTCTTTGCCTCCTAATAAATCCTACCCTATTTATTTTTAAAATCCTTTTTTTATTAAAAAAAAACTATCTATAACAAATAGTTTTATAAAAGATTTATTTAAAATTAATTTCACCTTTAAATATATCAGCCAAATATCTCGTATATAACTGCCATAAATTAGCTTTTTCTATAGCCTCTTTTGCAATAACATCTACCTTTATCTTTTTCTTACCATCTACTATTATTATCGCTTTACCTACTACAGCATTCTTTTTAATAGGTGCATGAACCTTATTTAGTTTTAAATCATATGAAACCTTTTTCTTTTTAGAACTTTTCTTATTTATAATAGATACATCTTCTTTAGGAATAACATCAACATATTTCTTTTTACCTTTTTCAACCTCTATTTTTCCTAAAACAGTTCCTTTAGTTATTGCACCTTCAGCATGATACTGATTAAAACCATAGTTTAACATATCAGTCACATCTTTATTTCTATTTTTAGGAGACTCTTCCCCCATAACAACTGCAATTAAACGCATACCATCTTTTTTAGCAGTAGCCGTCAAACAATACCCTGCTTCTTTTGTATATCCAGTTTTTAATCCATCCACTCCATCATAGAATCTTACAAGTTTGTTAGTATTAACAAGCCATATTTCTCTATCAGTTCCTTTTCTAAGATAATCTTCATAAATAGATGTATATTTAAATACCTGTTCATGTTTTACTAATTCTTTAGCAATCATTGCCATATCATATGCAGATGTATAATGACCTTCAGCATCTAACCCATGAGGATTTTTAAAACTAGTATCTTTTAATCCTAATTGTTGTGCTTTTTCATTCATCATCTTTACAAAATTATCTTCAGTACCAGCAATATACTCTGCCATAGCAACTACAGCATCATTCCCACTAGCAACAGCAATACCTTTAAATAAATCACTAACACTCATTTTTTCATTTGTCTCTAACAATATTTGCGAACCACCCATACTAGCTGCATTCTCACTTACAGTTACCATATCATTCCATTTTATATCGCCTTTATCTATACTTTCAACAATAAGTAACATACTCATCATTTTAGTCATTGATGCTGGTGGTCTTTTCTCATGTGAATTATTCTCATATATAATATTACCTGTACTTGCTTCAATTAAAATTGAACTTTTAGCTCCTTCGGCAAGAACATTATCCAAAGCATCAACTCTATGTGGTAATAAAAAAACACAAATTAAACTTAAAAAAAATACCACTCTTTTCATAATTCCACCTCTAATAAATTATATAAGTTTCAAAAAAAAATATGTAGAATTATTTCAAATAACCATTCATTACATATTTTGTTTCATTTATAACAGTAAAAGCTTTAGAATCATATTTTTTTATTATTCTAAGTAAATTATTAACCTTCTTTTTGCTTACTTCAATTATTAGCATATATTTTCTTTTCATTTCATATGCTCCATAAATATCTATGATTGATACAGCATATTTTGAATCCTTTAAATAATTTAATAATTCTTTATTACTAGTTATCACTTGAACACCATATATTCCATTTATAAATATATCTGATAGCACACTACCAATATATGTACCTGTCGCAAAACCAAGTGAATACGATATTGCAATAATAATACCTGATTGAGTTGTATTTAGTGCTTCCTTTACTACTAAAAACCATACTAATACTTCAAAAAAGCCAATAATACTTGCAACAATTGAATTACCCTTAATTGTTATAATTGTCCTAATAGTTCCAAGTGATACATCAATAATTCTTACAAAAAATATTTTTAAACATAATAAAATCAAAGTCATGATAATCACCTATAATTAGTATTTACAATATTTCTTTTATCATTAATTTTTTTAACAAAAAAATACATCGATTCAAGATCGACGTATTCATATCATTTTTTTAATCTTCTTTATTAGAATTATAATCATTACAAACACTATCTAATGCATTTATTAATTCATTAACTTCATCAAAGTTTTTTAATCTTACACCACTAGCATATATATGTCCTCCACCACCAAATTTGGCAGCAGTTTCATTTATAATTGGACCACGAGATCTAATCGATCCACGAATAAATCCTTTATTCTTATCCTCCGTAAAGAATGCCCAAGCAATAATTTCATTTATATAATTAAAATTATTAATCATATTACCTGCAGTTGCAGTATCAACATCATATTCTTTTAACATATCTTCATCTATTTTTACATAGGCTAAACCATTATCAGTCACTGTAAGATTATTAGCTAAATATCCTTGAAACTTTATTTCTTTTAATGGTCTTAAATACATATTTTCATATAATCCAGTAAAATTAATTCTTGTTTCTTTAATAAGTTTTGATACTAAATCAAATGTTTTTGGAGTTGTATACTCAAATAAGAAACGATTAGTATCAGATACTAAACCCATATATAATCTTTCAGCTGCATATGGAGTCATCTTCAATCTAGTGTTATTAACTAATTCTATAATCATTTGTGAAGCACTACTTGCCTTATCATCAATCCATTCATAATCACAATACTTTTCTATAAATGGATGATGATCTATTTTAAGTCTATACGCATATTTATCAATATCAGCACCATCTAATCTTTTTAAATCAGGCAAGTCAACACATATAAGTAATGCATTTTCTAATTCTTCTTCATTAACTCTATCCAATTCTCCCATAAATTTAAACTTAGAAGCAGGATATCCTACAGCATATACATTTTTATTGGGAAATGTATTTCTTATAATATCTTTTAAAGCTATTTGTGATCCTAAAGCATCAGGATCAGCCCCAACATGACGAGCAATAACTATTGTATTATACTTTTTTATTATCTTATATATTTTTCTAAAATTCATATTCCCCATATTATACTCTTTTCTATAACAAACTTAATACATCTCTTGCAATCATAACCTCTTCATCAGTAGGTATTACATAAACAAGAGAACTTGAATCTTCAGCAGATATCTTATTTATCTTACCACGTTCATTATTAGCTTCTTCATCAAGTTTAATTCCCAATACTGCTAATTTATCAATAATTAATTTTCTCATAAATGGAGAGTTTTCTCCAACACCAGCAGTAAATACGATAGCATCACATCCACCAAGTTGTACATAATACTTAGCAATATAATCAACTACACGATTAGCGTACATTTCACAAGCTAAAATACTTCTTTCGTTACCTGCAATTGCAGCATCTTCAATATCTCTAAAGTCACTACTAATACCACTTATAGCAAGTACTCCACTCTTTTTATTTAAAACATTATTTATATCGTTAATACTCATTCCAGTCTTATCCATTACATATGGAATAATTGTTGAATCAATATCACCAGCACGTGACCCCATAATAAGTCCAGCAGCTGGAGTAAATCCCATTGAAGTATTGATACACTTACCATTAAGTACAGCACTTATACTTCCTCCATTACCTATATGACAAGTTATTAATTTTGTATCATTTCTTTCTAATATTTCATTCATTTTCATAGATACATACTTATGACTTGTACCATGGAATCCATAACGACGAACTTTATAATCCTCATACCATTCATATGGTAAAGCATATAAATATTCACTTGGTTTCATAGTTTGATGGAAAGATGTATCAAATACAGCAACTTGTAATGCATTTGGAATAGCTTCCATAGCAGCTTTTATTCCAACAGCATGAGCTGGATTATGAAGTGGCGCAAGTGGTGATAAATCTTCAATATTTTTAAGTACTTCTTCATCAATTACTATTGATTTATCATAAAGATCGGCACCTTGAACGATACGATGTCCAACACCTTGAATTTCACTTAAATCATCAACGATTTTTCTTTCTAATAATTCTTCAGTTAATAATCTAAATGCTTCAGCATGATTAGGTAATGGAACAACTTTTCTAAATTTTTCTCCATCTATTTTAATTGTATACAAACTACCATCTATACCAATTCTTTCAAACACCCCTGAAATTAATACTTTTTCTTCTGGCATCTCATATAATTGAAATTTTAATGATGATGACCCTGCATTTACTGATAAAATTTTCATAACTTTTCCTCCTAAATCTTATAGTATAAATACTCACAATTATTTAATACATTTGTTTTAATCATACCATCTTCTGGTATCCCTTCAAAATAGCATGGTACATATCTTAATAATGCCCCATGACTTACAACTACTACTTTTGAATCACTATAATTAACCTTTAATTCATTAATAAATTTAGTAATTCTTTCAATAACTTGTTGAATTCCCTCAACACCTTTTTCTTTACTATTTAAATTATAATCATTATACTTTGGAAAATCATATGTACTAACTGGTTTTCCCTCATATTCTCCTAATTCTCTTTCAATTAACCTATCATCTAAGAATATAGGACAATTTAGATTTAAACTATATGCCGTCTCTTGAGCCCTTCTAAGTGGTGAAGAAATTATAAAATCTATATTCTTAGTTTGTAATTCTCTTCCAAGAGTATTAGCTTGTTTTAATCCCTCTTCATTTAAATCTATATCAGTACGACCCTGTAATAATTTTTTATTATTATAATCAGTTTTACCATGTCTTACAAAATATACTTCCATTATTTATCCTTATTTAAAGGTTTCATTGTTGGGAATAATATAACATCACGAATTGATTCAGACTCTGTAAATAACATAACAAGTCTATCAATACCATATCCTATACCTCCAGCAGGTGGCATACCATATTCTAACGCTTCAATAAAGTCCATATCAATATCATTTGCTTCATCATTACCTAAATCTTTTTCCTTTAATTGTTCTTCAAATCTTTCTAATTGATCAACTGGATCATTAAGTTCTGTATAAGCATTGGCAAATTCTTTTCCACCTATAAATAATTCAAATCTATCTACGAATCTAGGATCTTCTGGATTTTTCTTAGTAAGTGGTGATATTTCAAGTGGATGTCCATATAAGAATGTTGGTTGTATCAAAGTCTCCTCAACATACTTTTCAAAGAACTTATTTATAATATGACCATATTGTTTTTCATGTTCTTCTAATTCAATATCATGTTCACTCGCTAATTTTAAACATTCATCTAATGATGTAATGCTTTTAAAATCTATACCTGTTTTCTCTTTAATAGCATCAGTCATAGAAATTCTTTTCCATGGACCTTCTAAGTTAATCTCATTACCATACCAATTATATGTCATCTTTCCAATAACATCACGAGCTATAGTTTGATACATTCCCTCAGTTAAATCCATCATACCATCTAAATCTGAATAAGCTAAGTAAGCTTCTAATAATGTAAATTCTGGATTATGTTTAGGATCCATACCTTCATTTCTAAATACTCTTCCTATCTCATAAACAGCTTCCATACCTCCAACTAAAAGTCTCTTTAAAGGTAATTCAAGAGCAATTCTAAGATACATATCTAAATCTTGAGTATTATGATGAGTAATAAATGGTCTAGCACTCGCTCCAGTTAAAAGTGTAGTAAGTACTGGTGTTTCTACTTCAGTAAAACCTCTACCATCCATATAATTTTGAATACAACGTATAATTTTTGGTCTAATAAAAGCAACATTTCTAGATTCATCATTCATCATTAAATCAACATAACGTCTTCTATATCTTTCTTCGATATCAGTTAATCCATGGAATTTTTCTGGTAATGGTCTTAAAGCTTTTACTAAATGAGTATACTCTAAACACTTAATAGTAACCTCACCAGTTCTAGTCTTCATTATTTTACCTTTTACACCAACAATGTCACCAATATCTGCTGATTTAAATAATTTATAAACATCTTCACCTACATCATTTATTGATATATATACTTGAATATTACCTGTTTTATCCTTTAGTGAGAAAAATGAAGCCTTACCCATTTTTCTTATAAACATAATTCTACCTGCAACTGTTGCAGTATTATCTATATCTTCAAACGCATCATGATCTACATCTTTATATTTTTCTTTTATATCCATTGCATAACTATCACGTTCAAAACGATGTCCAAAAGGATCTATTCCCATCTCTTTGATAGCTTTTGCTTTTTCATGACGTACTTGTTCTTGTTCTGTTAATTCTCTCATTATTTCACCTCATTATCATCAACAACTCTAGTCTTTGCAAGTAAATCTTGTAAACCTTTGTCATCTTTTCTATATATTACCATAAATACACTAGTTATTAAAAGGAAAGTTTGAATAATTCCTAAAATAATCTCAATCGCAAAGTATATTATATCACTAAATACAAATACTGCGACTAAAGAAAATAATAAATAAAGTAATCCATTAACTACCATACTTCTCATAAGTAAATCATCACATGTTAATTTACTCTTATCTGTTTTAACTACTTTTATGTTGAAAATCTTCTTACCAAGTGTTTTTCCATGTGCAAAAGTAGGAATAATAACAAAATAAATTAATATGTATATAGCGTCCATAATACTATACAAAATATTTTCTTTATCAACACTGTGGACAACTGTTGAATAACGGTTGTAATATGTTAATAAGTTTATCTTTTTACTAAATAACAAATCATTTATATTATTTAATTCAGTATTTAAATTAGCTACATTACTACTTCTTGGAATAATATTATGTATTAATATAACTGCGATAATCATTATTAACATATCAAATATATAAGCTAATATTCTCCTATGTTTCCTTTTTAATTTATTCATAAATATACTCCTTTTTAAAATCTTCTATTAATTGATAGAACTTATCCTTATCTGTTACTTTACATATTTCTACTTTTAATTTACTAGTATTTGGTATTCCTTTTAAATACCAAGCAGCATGACTTCTTATTTCAAGTAAAGCTAACTTCTCATTTTTATTTTCAATCAACAAATTAAAATGATATATTAACATGTCAAGTTTTTCTTCTGGTGTAACTTTTTTTGGTAACACATTCTTTTCTAAATAATCAACACATTCTTTAATAAGCCATGGATTTCCTAATAATCCTCTACCAATCATAATAGCATCACAACCAGTATAATCAATCATATTTTTAGCATCATAACAACTTCTAATGTCACCATTACCTATTACAGGAATACTAACAGTTTGTTTTACATCCTTTATAACATCCAAATCAGCTTTTCCACTATAACCTTGTGATCTAGTTCTAGCATGCACTGTAATAGCGCTTGCTCCTGCAAGTTCTATCATATGCGCAATTTCTTTAGCATTAATACTATTACTATCCCAACCACTTCTTATTTTAACCGTGACTGGTATAGAAACAGCATCTACTACTGCCTTTACAATATCATATACCTTTTTAGGATTCTTTAATAAAGCACTTCCAGATTCTGCTTTAAGAGCTACCTTAGGTACTGGACACCCCATATTAATATCAACTATCTTAATATTATATAAATCAACTAACATTTTAGCAGCCTTAGCCATATGATTAGGATCTGAACCAAATATTTGAACAGCAACAGGAATATTTAATGATTCTATTCCATTTAACATATCTAATGTCTTTTTATTATTCCTAATTATAGCCTCAGAACTTATTAATTCAGTAACTGCATATCCTACACCCATTTCTTCACATATTTTTATATATGCCGGATTAGATATACCAGCCATTGGCGCCAGTACAACTTGATTATTAATATTAATATCTTTAATCTTAAATCCCATTAAATCACCAACCATTTTAATTAGTAAATACCCTAATAATTATACTAAAAATAGTATACAATTTCAATTAATACTACAAAACAGATGGACTATTCTTGATATCCATCTGTCTTATAAAGATCACCACATTTTAAATATGATTTATACTCTTTACTACCACCATTAATACTATAATCAACATAACCATTACAAATAACTGTATTATCATCTAATGCATAAATAGTATCTAATAACTTATCTTCAATTAAACTATCCAATGATATTCTTACTGATCCTGATTTAAGATTATTATAATGATTAGTTACATAAGTATCACTAGCCACTTTCATCTCTTCTAATATATCATCATATGTCTTTTTTGACTCTGTAACATATGTATCATCTTCGCTTCTAGTATCAGTGGAATATTGATAGTTTTCATCTGAAGTATTATATTCAGTATCAACACCATCCTTATCAAATCCACCAACATTTTTCTTATAATAAAAATTATAAATAATTGCGACTACAATCAAAGCAATTCCAATAACTGAGCAAAGCCTAAGCATTACATCAAGTCCCCAACCTCTATTATTCATTATAATCATCTCCATCACTTATATCATCTTTAAATCTATATAATTTTGCTGGTCTACCAACACCATCAGTAACATATCCCGTATCTTCAATTAAATTAAGTGCGATAAATTTCTTTCTAAAATTACGACGATCAAACTTAGTTTCTAATACCTGTTCATATATTCTTTGAATTTCAGGTAAAGTAAAATCGCTTGGGAATAATTTAGTAAGAACATCAATATCATATATACGTTTCTTTAAACGATTAATAGCTGACAATACAATACTTTCATGATCGTATCCAAGACGAGGTAAGGAATCAATATCAAACCAATCAATCTCATAATCAGTATCTACTTTCTTTAATTCAACACTAACACTATCAATAAAACTAATATAAGATAAAGCAATTACTCTCTTATCTGGATCCCTATCTAAACTTCCAAATACATTATCGTGCTCAAAACTAATATCTGAAAGACCTATCTGATTAATAACTATATCATTTAAACTATCTTCAATAGTATCATTATTATTTAAAATAGCAGATGGTAATACCCAATAATTCTTATATGGTTCATCTTTTTTTCTTACTAATAATATCTTTATTTTAGAATCTACTTCGGTAAATATACCAATAACAGATTCAACTATATTTTTATATTCTTCCTTCATAAATTCTCCTTTTGTGTTTTTTAGACACACCTATTATAAAAAAATATTCATTAAATGTCAATCTAAAAACAAAAAAGAGATGATAAACTCACCTCTAATATATATTATTTTATAATGTCAGTTCCACCCATATATGGTCTAAGAACTTCTGGAACAGTAATAGTACCATCTTCATTATAATTATTTTCTATAACAGCAATTAAACCACGTGGAGTTGCGACTACTGTATTATTTAATGTATTAACATAATATGTTCCATTTTTACCTTTTGTTCTAATACCTAATCTTCTAGCTTGTGCATCACCCAATGTTGAACATGAACCAACCTCAAAATATTTCTTTTGTCTTGGACTCCATGCTTCTACATCACAAGATTTAACTTTTAAATCAGCTAAATCCCCACTACAACATTCAAGTGTTCGTACTGGAACATCCAAACTTCTAAAGAATTCTACCGTATATGACCACATCTTATTATACCAATCCATTGCTTCTTCTTCTTTACATAATACTATCATTTCTTGTTTTTCAAACTGATGAACACGATATAATCCTCTTTCTTCAAGACCATGTGATCCACCTTCTTTTCTAAAACATGGTGAATATGAAGTCATAGTTATAGGAAGACTATCTTCCTTAACTATTTGATCTTTAAACTTACCAATCATTGAATGCTCACTAGTACCTATTAAGTATAAATCTTCACCTTCAATTTTATACATCATAGCATCCATCTCTTCAAAACTCATAACACCTGTTACTACATCACTTCTGATCATAAATGGTGGAATAGCATAAGTAAATCCTTTACTTATCATAAAATCTCTAGCATATGCAAGCACAGCTTCATGTAAACGAGCAATATCACCAAGTAAATAATAAAATCCTTGTCCACTAGTTCTACCTGCAGCATCTTTATCCATACCATTTAATTTTTCAATAATATCAGCATGATAAGGTATTTCATAATCTGGAACAACTGGTTCTCCATATTTTTGTATTTCCACATTTTTAGTATCATCTTCACCAATTGGAACAGATTCATCAATAATATTAGGAATAACCATCATTCTATCATTTATTTCTTTAGTTAATTTCTCTTCTTCTTTTTCTAAATCATTAATTTCTTCATTATACTTAGCTATTTCATCTTTTATCTTCATAGCTTCATCTTTTTTACCTTCACGCATTAATGATCCTATTTCACTACTCTTATTATTTTTTAAACTTCTTAGTTGATCACCTTGCGCTTTTACTTCTCTAAATCTTAAGTCTAAATCATATACTTCATCAACAAGTGGTAACTTATGATCTTGAAATTTCTTTTTAATATTCTCTTTTACTAATTCTTTATTTTCTCTTATTAATTTAATATCAATCATTTTATCTCTCCTCTCATCTAACACATCATATAAAGCCATGTATAAACTTTTGCATCTTTATTTATAACAAAAAAAGATAGTACCATAAGGAGTCTATAAGACGGTACCATCCTCTTTTTACTTAATTTAGATAACGGCTTTACCGGAAATGTTTACATTTCACTCTGGAATAGATTTCATAAAGATTATTCTTTGTTTACACCACCCACAAAGTCTCTATCAATAATTACTTTATTACTTAGTTCCTTCATTGCTTTATATATAAAATACTATCATATTAGTTTATTGATGTCAATCATCTATTTTGCCTCATACCAAGTATTACCAATATTTATATCTACTTTAAGTGGTACACTTAACTTATATGCATTTTCCATTTTTTCTTTTAATATTTTGACAACAATATCCTTTTCATCTTTTTTACAGTCTATTATAATTTCGTCGTGTACTTGCAATATCAATTTACTCTTTAGATCATTCTTTTTAAATTCTAATGCAACATCATTCATAGCTTTTTTCATAATATCAGCCGCACTACCTTGAATTGGAGTATTAAGTGCGATTCTCTCACCCTGATTTCTTACTATAAAGTTTCTATCATTAATCTCTGGAATCAATCTTTTTCTATTAAATATTGTTTTTACATATCCATTTAGCCTGGCCTCTTCTTTATTTTTTTCCATATAATCTTTAATACCAGGATACGCAGCAAAATAATCATTCATAAATTTCTTTGCTTCTTTAACTGGTATTCCAACATTCTCAGAAAGTCCAAAACTACTAATTCCATATATAATACCAAAGTTTACTGCCTTAGCTATTCTACGCATTTCTTTAGTTACATCATTTATATCAACTCTTAGAATATCAGCCGCTGTTTTGGCATGAATATCTAAATTATTTCTAAAAGCATCAATTAAAGTTTCGTTATTAGCTATATGTGCGAATACCCTAAGTTCAATTTGTGAATAATCACTACTTATTAATATCGAATCTTCACTAGGAACAAATGCTTTTCTAATCATTCGACCATATTCATTTCTAACAGGAATATTTTGAAGATTTGGTTCAATCGATGATAATCTTCCTGTACGCGTTAATGTCTGAGTATATATAGTATGAATCTTACCATCATTTAAAATCGTATTTTTTAATCCTTCAATATAAGTACTATATAACTTAGTAAGCATACGATAATCTAATACTTTATTTACTATTGGATGTTTATCTCTTAATTTATTAAGAACATCAATAGAAGTTGAATAACCTAGTTTATTCTTTTTACCATGTGTCAATCCCAACTTTTCAAATAAAATATTACCTAGTTCTCTTGGAGAAGAAATATTAAATTCGCACTCTGCATAATCGTATATTTCCTTAGTTAATGTATCAATACTCTCATTAATTTTTTCACCCATATTATCTAATGTTTTTTTGTTTACACATACTCCACTATATTCCATATTACCTAGTGTTCGTGCAAGTGGCATTTCAATATCATAGAATAATTCTTCTACTTCTTGTGTCTTTAACTCTTCTTTTAAATTATTAACAATATCATAAATAAACTTAACTCGTTCTACAACCGATTTAGCAATCACTTCTTGATCAGGTTTCTTGCGCTTATTTTTCCCATAAACTGTTTCAGTATAATCAAGATTATAACCTAAATCACTTGCTAAATAAGATGGATCTTCTTTCGCACTATAATCAAGTAAATAAGCTGCAATCATAGTATCAAATATTTTATTAGTTATTTCTAACTTATACCATTTAAATGTTACATATAACTTTTTAAAATCATAAGTATATTTTATATAATCTCTAAAAAATGGATATGCATCAACTATCTTATCTTCTGGTATAAAATATGCACCATCTACATCATTATATAAACCTAACCCTAATCTTTCAGCTGTATGATAATTAACTCCTAAAACTTCTAAATAAATCGCACTATCTTTAGTAAGTTTAATATCATTAGGATCTTCAACAACTTTATATTTTATTTCTTCTTTCTGATGATTTAATTCTTTTAAATTTAATTTTTTTATTAATGATTTAAATTCTAATTCATCATAAATTTTTATTAATTTTTGTTCATTAATACCTTTATATACTAAATCACTCATTTTTATATCCATAGGTACAGTTTTAACGATAGTCGCAATTTCATAACTCATATAAGCATCTTTTTTACCATCAACTAATTTATCTTTTAGTTTACCTTTTATTTCATCAATATGATTATACAAATTATCTATCGTTTTATATTCACGTAAAAGTTTTAAGGCTGTTTTTTCTCCTACACCTTTGACACCTGGTATATTATCAGAAGCATCTCCCATAAGTGCTTTTAAATCAATTATATTAATAGGATCTATACCATACTCTTTTTTAAATCCCTCTAAATCATATCTGATATAATCTTTTTGTTTTAATAGTTTAATATCTATATCGGAACTAATTAATTGTAACAAATCTTTGTCACTACTAACAATAGTTCCAATAAATTCAGGATCATCATCACAATATTTAGCAAATGTCCCAATAATATCATCAGCTTCATAATTATCAATTTCATAATAAGTTATTCCCATTGCATCCAACATATCTTTAGCAATTGGAAATTGTATTTTTAATTCATCAGGTGTTTCTCTTCTTTCACCTTTATAAAAATCATATTTCTTATGTCTAAATGTTTTACCCTTATCAAATGCGACTATAATATACTCTGGTTTTTCTTCATCAATTATCTTATTAATCATATTAGCAAACCCTAATAAAGCATTAGTAGGAAACCCCTTACTATTACGCATAAAATTACCGGAATATGCCGTAGCATAATAACTTCTAAATAACAGATTATTTCCATCAACCAAAACTATTTTATTCATAATATCAACTCTCTAACTAATTATTATTATAACACTTATATAAGAAAAAAGACACAAAAGTGTCTTATCCCCATGGAATATCTTTAGCAGGTATTCTTTTTTTATTTTCAAATATATCAATTATAGTACCACTATTCATTTTTATAATTCGATCACCTATTAAAGCAATTCCTGGATTATGTGTAACAACAATAATTGTAGTTCCAATCTTTTCATTAGCCTTAACTAAAGCATCTAAAACTTTCTTACCTGTCTTTTCATCTAAAGCTCCAGTTGGTTCATCACAGAACATAACTTTAGGATTTTTAGCAAGAGCCCTGGCAATAGATACTCTTTGTTGCTCTCCACCTGATAATTCATACATATATTTCTTTTTATGTGAAGTAAGGCCAACTGTTTTTATAATCTTGTCAATATCTTCTTTACTATGACTTAAATTAGCACCAACTAAAACATTCTCATACACATTTAAGTTTTCTAACAAATTATAAGTTTGGAATATAAATCCATGATTTTTTTTACGAAATAGCGTTAATCTTCTATCACTATATTTAGTTATATTTTTACCATCAAATATAATTTTTCCCTTAGATACAATATCAAGCCCCGAGCAAACATTAAGAAGAGTTGTCTTACCACTTCCACTTGGACCTAAAATAACAACTATTTCACCTTTATAAATATCTAGATCAATATCCTTTAATGCTGTAACTCTTTTTTCACCCATCTTATAATATTTATAAACATTCTTAAGTTCAATTATCTTTTCCATATTCACCTACTCCCTTTTAAGCGCGACAGATAATGGCACCTTATTAAGAACTACTCTTGATATACTTATTGCTACAAAATAAGCAATAAGTAAAACAACAAGACCAAGCATAGCTAATGCTGGTGATATAGAAATAGGTATTGACATTCCCGTATCACCTGCTATAGCTTTCATGATTAATTTTAATAAATTAGTCATAACTGGAATTGAAAGTAGATAAGAAACAATAACAAATGGTGTATAAATATTTAAAACAATACTACTTATTTCTTTATTATCATAGCCCATAACTTTCATAAGTGATATAGTTTTCTTATTTTCTTCAACAATTATATTAGCAATAACACCAATAATTATTAAAGCCATTATGGCTGCAAAAAAGATTACTATATAAATTGATGAATTCATAGTTTCCATCTGTGTATTTATATTTCTCTTTAAATCATCAACACTAAATATACTTGAAATACTTGACCTTTCTTCTTTATTCACTTTAGAAAGACTTGAATACTTTTCCGAAGTAGTATATTTAACATTGTACGAATTAGAATCATATCCCATAAGTTTATTTAAATAACTTCTACTTACATAACCTGATTCATTTATATATTCATCACATACACCAGTAATTACAAAGTCATATTCTTTTCCATTATAATCAAGAGTTAATATATCGCCCACTTTTACCTTTAAATATCCTTCTATATTCTTATTGATTACAATACCATTTTCTTTAGTATACAAACTATCAAGCAAATTATTTTTCTCACTATCCATCACTTCAACATATTTAGTTTTTTTATCAATACCATCTAAAGTTATAGTATAATCTTTTTCATTCTTTTTTTTATAAGTTTTATTATTTATCTTTGCTAAATTCATACTACTAACACTTAAAACATCAGAATTCTTATCAATCTTATTAACAGGTATTGCATAATTAATCATGTATTTATACTTCATATTAGCAAACGATTTTTCAATCATGCCATTAAATAGATTTAATCCAATTATCGTTAAAACAATAAGCATTCCTGTAAAGAATGAAGTTATACTAACTATTAGTAGTTTTCCTATTGAACGTGACATTAATGAATACTTAAATCGTCTTTTAAATTTCATTGGTTTAGTAATCTTATTGATTATTTTACTCATGAAATTAACTTTTAAATTACTGCCTTCTTTTAATAGTTGCAACGGCTTTTTACGTAACATCCAAAGTGCGACTAAATAACAAAGAATAGATAAAAATATTAATGGCGTAACTACCGAATTAATTAAATATGTCTTATTAAAAGTAAAACTAGCTAATGGTATATTAAAATAACTTATATATAAAACAGTAAGATATCCGTGTAGAGATATTCCAATTAAATAACCAAGTAACCCACCAACTAATGATCCAATTATCGGATATACTAAATAACTAACAGCAATACTATACTTACTGTACCCTAATGATTTTAATACACCAATTTGAAGTCGTTCATCTTCAATTCTTTTTTTAGTAATAATAACAATTATAATTACTGCAATTGAAAGAAGAAGTTTTAAGAATGCATCAGCAAAAACACGATCACTATCAAATTCTAACTGAATTGCATCAGTACGAGCAACTCTAATTATAGAATTAATATCAAAAGAAACAATATCCTTTTCATCTTCTAACATAATATTAATTACTTCACTATAATCTTTTAATCTCTTTGCCTCTTCTAAAGTCATCTTCTTTTTCTTATTCACATCAGCAGAATTAGAAAACGATACTTTTATTCTATTTTTACGATTAACTTTTTCTTTAAACACCATCGCATATACATCATCTTTTATTCCAGAAAAATCTTCATATGTGCTTTCATTCATAAACACTATATTATTATACTTTTCATCAAATATTGGTTGATTATAAGATATCATCGGATAAATATAATCAGATGCATATGCAAAACCTACAATCCTATAAATTTTATTATTAATCTTATATTTGTCACCTATTTTTAAATTGTTTTTTTTCGCAAACTTAGGAAGCACAGTTACTTCATTATTTTTAGTAGGAAACTTACCATCAACTAAATAAGGCTTATTAATTTTCTTGTTTTTAATATATGGCATAGCCTTTATATAATACTTATCATCATTAACTACTTTAGATTTCTGATATTCATAATCAAAATTATATTTATCTTTAATACTATCTAACTTTTGTCTGGCTACTTTAGTATCAAAATCATATTTTCTAAAAATTTGTCCGATATAAGAATAAAAATTGTCATCACAAAGCTTATAACCAGATAAGCACATATTATACATATCCAACATTTGATTCTCTTCAGAACTAATATTTGGATTATTCTTTCTAAATCTATCAAGATCAGAAACGGTATAATCATTCTTATAATCGATAACTGGTACTAAACTAAACTCTTCAACATTACCCTCTTCTAAATAGTCATAATATCTATTTTCCATTCTATCAATTGCACTATTTAAAACAGTATAAATACCTGTAGATAAAGCAACCATAACAATAATTGCAAGCATTTGGATCTTTCTTCTTCTAAGTCCTTTTAAAGTATTTAGAAATAATAATTTCATCTAAGACCACCTCAAATCTTGAGCACTAATAACTTTTTTATTATGAGTAATACTTTCAATATGAGAACTATTCATCTTAATTACAGTATTAGCCATAAGTGCGATACTTGGATTATGTGTAACTATAATTATAGTTGTATTATACTTCTTATTAACACTCTGTAAAAATTCTAATATTCTCTTTCCCGTTTTTTCATCTAATGCTCCCGTTGGCTCATCACAAAATAATACCTTAGGATTTTTAATAAGTGCACGAGCTATCGCTACCCTCTGCATTTGACCACCTGATAACTGATATGGATATTTTTCGATTTGATCTTGAAGTCCAACAATTGATATAACATCTTTTATTTTAAGAGGATTTTCTGATAAATATGCCCCAAGCAAAACATTTTCCTCAACAGTTAAATTTGAAACCAAATTATAACTTTGAAATATAAAACCAATATTATTACGACGGTATAAAGTAAGATCATTTAACCCAAGATTATCAATTTGATTACCTTCAAAATAAACCTTCCCACTACTAGGATTATCTATTCCTGATAATACATTTAATAATGTACTTTTACCACTACCACTAGGCCCTAGTACAACTACTATCTCACCTTTATTGATAGTTAAGTTTATCTTATCTAATGCATGAACATCATTGTTATATATTTTAGACACATCAATAATCTTATAAACCTCTTCCATAACTAACCTCCCTCGCCATAATTATATCATATCAAATACTCTCTACTAAGTATATACAATTTATTTTTCTAATTTCCTTTTAATTTCAAAATATTTTTTGTTAACACAAAGTTAATTTATAAAATTTGATTGTATTTTTTTTTAATTAAAGTTATAATAAAAGAGGTGATAATATGAATGATATAAAATATAGAAGAAGACTAAAAAAAAGCGTAAAAAGAAAACTAATAATATTTATAGTTTTTCTAGTATTATTTATAGGTGCAGGAATTGGAATTAAAAAATACTATGATTACATCAATAGTTATCCATACAAATTAGAAAAAGTAGGATATAATGAAAAAGAAATTAAGGTATTAACCTCAAAATTAAAAGATGAAGAATTAGATAAAATATTAAAAATGAAATATAACAAATTAGTTGATGACTTTATCACTCAAAAATATTTTATTTTTGAAAATCTTAAAGAATATATAAGTTATTATACTGATAATTCTGATTTATCTAAAAAAGATGTTGTTGCCTTAGTAAATGTTAAAGGTAATAAAGATCAATATGAATCAACAAAAGCTACTGATACAGGTAAAAAAAATTTATTACTAGTAAATAAACATAATTATTTAACTAAGGAATATAAACCAGACAAGTTAGTTGATGTCTCAGTTAAGTACTGTTATGGTCAAAATAAAATCAGCGAAGAAGTATACAACAAATATATATCAATGTATAATGCCGCTAAAGAAGAAGGATTATACTTGATCATTACATCAGCTTATAGAGAATATGAATTTCAAGAAACGCTATGGAAAAAATATGCTGAACAACAAGGAGAAGAATGGGCCGATTCTGTTGCTGCTAGACCAGGATATTCTGAACATCAAAGTGGACTTGCTTTAGATATAGTTACATATAAATCTAATATGAATGATTTTGAAAACACAAAAGAATTTAAATGGTTACAAGAAAACGCTCATAAATATGGATTTATACTAAGATATCCAAAAGGAAAAGAAAAATTAACTGGTTATAATTATGAATCATGGCACTATCGTTATGTTGGTGTTGAAACTGCAACTAAAATCAAGAAATTAGGTATTACATTTGATGAATATTATGCTTATTATCTAAAATAGAATCTAATCGATTCTATTTTTCATATAATATAATGGTGAGAATATGAGTAAAAAATATATCATAATTATATTATTTATATTAATGTTACTTAGAAATGATGAAACAATATTTTCAAAATACTATGACCATATAACTGTAATAGATAATCCAGCAGAAATAGATGTACTAGTTAATAAAATGTATAAACTAAATAGCGACTATGTGCCTAAGAATTTATCTAAAATAGATACAAAATATGCTTATGATGATAAATATCTAATAGAAGAAGCTAAAAATTCTTTTGAACAACTTAGTAAAGATGCAAAAATAAATGGATATAATATAATTGTAGTATCCGCATATCGTGATTATAATTATCAAGATAAACTATATCAAAAATATGTTAATGAAAAAGGTATTGTATATGCTGATAAATGTTCAGCAAGACCTGGCCACTCCGAACATCAAACAGGATTAAGTATTGATGTTATGGGATCTAATAATGACTATAATATTTTTGATAAATCTAAAGAGTTTAAATGGATGAAAGATAATGCCCACAAATATGGTTTTATTATGCGATATCCAAAGAATAAAGAATATATTACCGGATTCAAATATGAACCATGGCATTATCGTTATGTTGGAATTAATACAGCTAAAAAAATATACAAAAACAACATCACTTTAGAAGAATACAAAAGAAGAAATTGACTTATCAAGTATAGATAATTATAATATTTATATTAACAGAAAGGAATCAATCAATTAATAATCCTACAAGATTGATTATATGTGATTTTATGATAACAAAAAAATACGAACTATCAAGTAATAAAATAAAAAAAGACGTTAATATCGCCCTATTTTCAGATATTCATTACTCAAATATTATTTCAACTAAAAAATTAAAAAAAATTACAGATAATTTAATTCAAAACAACCCTGACTTTATATGCATCGCAGGTGATATTATTGATAATAACAATATTTTAGATAATAAACCTAAAATGAAAATATTTTATGACTGGCTTATTTCTTTAACCAGTATTGCTCCTACAATAATTATATTAGGTAACCATGATTTCTATAAATTAACTTATCAACGTTTTAGCAAAAAACTAAAATATAAAACACCTACCAAAATGATAAATACCCTTAAAAAGATTCCTAATCTATACTTATTAAATAACAAAGGAATAACTATCAATAATATAAATTTTCATGGATATCAAGCACCAGTTGAATACTATAAATATAATAAAATAGATAAAATTCGTGAAAGTAATGAAATACTAATTAATGATTTTAATCAAAAAATGAAAATAGAAAATAACGATAATTATAATGTTTTATTATTTCATTCACCTATTAGAATATTTAATGATGAGTGTTTTAAAGAAATCAGTGATTTAAATAATATGGATTTAGTATTAACTGGTCATATGC
Source organism: uncultured Bacillota bacterium (assembly GCA_946540075.1). Classification (GTDB taxonomy): domain Bacteria; phylum Bacillota_I; class Bacilli_A; order RF39; family UBA660; genus CAMNHZ01. The sequence goes on along the minus strand of CAMNHZ010000002.1, from coordinate 436 downwards.
ATAATGGCTTAGTTCCTAATTTTTTAGAAAGAATTATTCCTAAGAATTATGGAATCATCGGTCCTTTTTCTAATTTCTTTCCAAAATACGCTAGAGGAATAATTACTAAAAACAAAAAGAATAACATGATTATAAGTGGTGGCATTACTAAGTTTGCTGAAAGCAATCCTAAATTTATGTTATTATTCAATCATTTTTATAAACCTGAAATCGATTATATTAAACTAAAAAAACTGTCTTAATGACAGTTTTTATTGAAATTGTGCACAACTACCACAATCAATATTAACAACTTGTTGTTCTTCTGAACATGTATATTGTGGTGTATACGTATGTTTATAGAAATGTTTGTTTATTTTGTGTGTATGTATAGGACATACATGTGGTACTTCATGATAGAAATTTTCTTCAATACATTTTGTTATAGTTGGTTCTA
>CAMNHZ010000001.1 GCA_946540075.1 uncultured Bacillota bacterium | reverse complement strand
AAAAAGTTTATGATGACATAAACTTTTTTATTAACTTCTGTTCTATTTCCATAAATTCTCATCATTTATAACACGATCGTAAGTCATGATTATGTCTTCAAAGACTGCATACTTAATCAAATCATCCCTATCAAACCATCTGATTCCGTTACTTTCATTGCTTATATATAATATTTTGGAATCTTGTTTTGGTATTGCTAGATAGACAAAATCTATATGTTCATCTACATTATTTCTAATATTTCTTTGGATAGCAATTGGAATTATGAAATCACTTTCTCGAGGAAATCTCTTCCCTATTAATTCTACTTCAATACCTGTTTCTTCCATTGCTTCTCTTACTGCGGCTTCTTCAGGGGTTTCATTATTTTCAATATGACCACCTGGTTGAACCCAATGATTGAATTTATGATGTAAAACTAATAATACTTTTTTATTTATTGGATTTATTATAAATACAGATGCACAAAAATGTCTTTTCACGTAAATCCCCCTTCTTTATCTTAAATAAATTATAACAAAAAAACACCTTCATGTCTATTGAGGTGTTTTCTATTTTGATTTTGTATTATTACTTTTTTTCTTCTTAGAACTACTTTTATTTTTGGTTTTACTACTTAATTTAGAACTTTTCAAATCTAATTTATCCTTTAATTTATTTCTTAATGATGCTGTATCAAATATAACATTAGTTGAAAAAACAAAAGTTAATACTAATACCATTAAAATGGTGTAACAAATGTATCCAAGTACAGCATCTTTTAATATATATACTATTGATACAAATGCAAATAATATATTAATTAAATAAATTATTATAACAGTTTGTTTTTGGGAAAAATTACGATTTAAAAATTGATGATGGATATGAAATTTATCTGGTGTTGATATTTTCTCACCTTTTATTAATCTTCTTAAGATTGCAAATAAAGTATCAAGAATTGGAATTGCCAAAATAAGTAATGGTATGATTAATGATGTCATTGTAACGTTCTTAAATCCTAATAATGCAATTACTGCGATTATAAGTCCTAAGAACATTGAACCACTATCTCCCATGAATATAGTTGCCGGATTGAAATTATATGCTAGGAAACCTAAGGTTGATCCTAACATAATAAAAGTTAATAGAAAATCTAATCCAAAATGAGATTGTATTGTTGCAATTATACCTATTGTTGCAAAATAGATAGAACTTATTCCAGCTGCTAATCCATCTAGACCATCAATTAAATTCATACAATTTATACATCCTAATATAAAGAATATTGTAATTGGATAAGAAAATAATCCGAAGCTAAATGATAATCCAAAAGCGCTTATATCATACATAACAATATTTCCATAAAAAGTTATAATACAAGCAGCAATAAGTTGTCCTGCAAATTTAACTAATGGTCTAATTGGTTTTATATCATCAAATATTCCAAATAACACTACTATAAAACTTGCAATTAAAATTGAATTCATTTGTGAAGTTGCTTCACCAAATAACATATACCCAATTAAAAATCCCATGAAAATGCTTATACCACCAAGTCGTGGCATTGGTTTTTTATGAACCTTTCTTTTATTAGGAATATCCATTGCACCGACATGTTCTGCCATAGATTTTACAAATGGCACTGTAAGTGCAACTATAGCAAATGTGCTTATAACCATATATACAATATTTACAACTGTTTCTTGCATATTAATTCACCTACTGAATAAATTATAACACATTAGACTAAAAAAAACTATAATCTCTTATAGTTTATCTTATGTTACTTTCTAACAAATGAATATTATCAAGAAGTATACCAGTTCCTTCAGCAACACATGTTAGTGGGCTTTCAGCAATAAATACTGGAACTTTTAATTCATGAGCTAATAATTTATCAAATCCTTTAATTAAAGCTCCTCCTCCTGTTAGAACTATACCTTTATCTATTATATCTGCAGATAGTTCTGGTGGTGTTTGTTCTAGAACAGTTTTTGCTTCATGAATAAGTAAATATACACTTTCTCTTAAAGCTTCTTCTACTTCTTCACTACTTAAAGTAATTGTATGAGGAAGTCCAGTAACTAAATCTCTACCTCTTACTTCCATTTTTTCTGCTTTACCTTCTGGAAATACATTTCCAATAGTAAGTTTAATTTCTTCAGCTGTTCTATCTCCTATTAAAAGTTTATACTTATCTTTTATATACTTTAAAATATCATTGTCGAAAACATTTCCAGCGACTTTTAATGATGAAGATGTTACTATTCCACCCAATGATAAGATTGCAATATCAGTAGTACCTCCACCAATATCAATAACCATATTTCCACTAGGTTTAGATATATCCATTCCTGCACCTACAGCAGCTACTTTAGGTTCTTCTTCTAAGAATACTCTCTTTGCACCTGTTCTTTCTGCTGCCTCTTTTATAGCATTTTTCTCTACTTGAGTTATATTTGATGGGCAACAAATCAATATTCTAGGTCTTGAAAGTAAACTTTTACCATTAACTTTCCTAATAAAATGATTTAGCATTATTTCTGTTATTTCAAAATCAGCAATAACTCCATCTTTCATAGGTCGTATAGCTTTTACTCTTCCTGGAGTTCTACCTAACATTTCACGAGCTTCGCTTCCTACGGCAAGTGGTTTTTTTGTTTCTTCATCTATTGCAACAACGCTTGGTTCATTAAGTACAATCCCTTGTCCCTTAATATAAATCAAAACATTTGCTGTTCCTAAGTCTATTCCTATATCTTTTGTAAACATCTTACCGACCTCGTTTCTATCGCTAATCTATTATAACATATAATAATACTTTTTTGTATATTAATTAACTAAATTTAAATACTTTTTCTTTGTTGAAACTCCACCACGAATGTGTCTTATATCTATATGATATTTTAATATTTTGTTTACTTTTAAATACTTAGTTTTATCAATTAATTTTAGTCTTTCATGTAAATCTTTATGTACAGTACTCTTTGATATATTAAATACATTGGCAATTTCTCTGATTGTTTTTTCTGTTTTTATTATATAATCAGTTTCCTCTAATATCCTATTAACAATATTCTTATTCATAATACACCTCTATATAGTATATCTAGATAAAAAATTTTTATACATAAAAAGGAGCCGTGCTCCTATATTTCAGTTACTAACTTGTCATAATAGTCGTTAGGATTAACTATACTACCTTTAACTATCAATTCAAATAATAAATGATTACCTAAGTCAGTTGAAATATTACAAGTTCCACTTTTTGCAATTACTTGACCACGTTTTACGTCATCACCTTTTTTTACAGTTACATCGGATAAGCTTTGATAAACACTTATAACATCATTATCATGTTTGATTTGAACAATATTTCCTAATAGTTTATCTTCTTTTACCTCTACTACTTTACCATTTAATATTGAAACAACATCAAATGATTCATCTGCACTTTTCCCTCCATATGCGATACCTGTATTTTGCATATATTTATTATTATAAAGAATTATAGAATTTTCTTGTGAAGATTCATCTCCCTTATAATCATAATAACTTTTTACTTCTTTTACATCAGTATCAGTAAATGGTTTTATAATAGTTTCTTCTGTATTTACAACAGGTTTTTCAACATTATTATTCTTATCTACATCTGATACTTTTCCATAATTATTACTATCATTAAAAGTGTCTTTTGTAAACATACTTTCAACTAAATATGTTCCTCCCATGGCAAATAATGCAATCATAACATATAATGCTGGTAATACTCCTTTTTTTAATCTTCTTTTTTTCATATTTTTTCACCTCTATTTTAAGTGTTAACAAATATGAAATTTTTATACTACATTTTTTTAATTTCTACACCAGTATAATAATATTTTAAAATTTCATTATAATTATATTTTTTTAATGCCATAGCTTGAGCTCCATATTGACTCATACCTACTCCGTGACCATATCCTTTTGTTTCAATACTTACAGTCTTATCTTTTTGTACTATTGAAAAATATGTTGATTTTAATAATAATTTTTTATATACATCACTTCCTGTAAAAACTTTACCATTAATTTTTATTTCTTTTACTCTCCCGGTACTAGTTGTTTTAGTCACTTCTAATTTTAGATTATCATTATATTCTAAATTTAATTTTTTATAAAATTCATCTAATGGCATATTGGTGACTATATCATATACAGGTGATACTTCGCTATCCCATTTTGATTCTACACTTTTTAAATATGGTTTTTCTTCTCTAAAGACCTCTTCACAATTTTCTGTGTAACCAGTACTTGTTGAAAAGAATAAAGCTTCTACTATTTCTCCATGATATGATAAATATTCTCCTTTAGTATCTAATACTGCTTTTTTTATTTTTTTTATATATTCTGAATACTTATTATTATATTTTTGCTTTATTTGTTGGTCAGTTAAATATACTTGATTATTTATAGTATTTACTACGTCATAATCTTCACCAACACCACTAATCATTTTTCTAAGTGCATAACTCCTGGCTGCGACTGCTTGAGCTTTTAAAGCTTCTATATTAAATGATGCAGGCATTTCACCTGCTAAAACTCCAACAATATAATCTTCAAATGGCATTGTTATAATATTACCTGATTGTTCATCTTTTACTCTTATAACTTTTGCATTTTTTACATACAAAAATTTAATATTATCTTTACTAACAAAGACATTTACTATAATAAATGGTATTAGTATTATTAACAATGTAATTATTATTATTCTTTTCATATCATCACCCAAAATAAAAAGCAGTAATAGTTACTGCCTAATTAAATAATTCTTGAATTTATATAAAAATCCATTATAAAATTAACTAACAAATATGATAAAGCAAAAGTAATTATCAGGTACAAAACACGAGCCTTATAATAACTATCTTTTTTAAATATTCCATCTATTCTAACACCATCTAACGCCCAAATTACAAGCGGTACTATAAAAATATATAGAAATGGTTTTACTGACATTCGTACTTGCTAATTTTGTCTAATCTACGAATATGACGTTCATCATTTGAAAATGGTGTTTCTAAATAGATTTTTACAATACTATTACATAGTGATTGAGGTAATCTTGAACTTAATGCGATTACATTAGCATTATTATGTTCTTTACATAACTTTGCTTCTAGTTCATCACTAACTTTGGCACATCTAATACCTTTTACTTTATTACAAGCTATACTCATACCAATTCCTGTACCACATATTAATATACCTAATGTTTTTTCTTTTATTACTCTATTGGCTAATTTTATAGCAAAATCAGGATAATCAACTGATTCTTTAGAATTAGTTCCTAAGTCCTCTACTTCATAATTGTTTTCTTTTAAAAACTTTTTTAACTGTTCTTTTGTGTCATATCCAGCATGATCACTTGCAATTAGTATCATATTATCACATCCATTTCTTTAACTTACGATACATAAAGAACATAACGTTATATATATAATAATAAAACTTATTTGTAACTTTATTAAACTCTCCAATTAATTCAACTACATCAGAATTAAAGCCACGTTTAAAATCAAACAAACCATACATAGGAGAATCTTCGTTAAACTCTCCTGTTATCCCTAAAAAGTTATACTTTTTATAATTGTTTTCAACAGCGTATTTTATCATTTCAAAATTTAAGAAATATTGACCATTAAACTTCATATATTCACGATATGATGCTCCAAATAGTGATATAACTTGAGTTCCATAAGTCATAAACAAACCACCAGCTACAACAATTATATCTCCTTTTTCTGTCTTGATTTGTTTTAAATTGTCGATTCTTTTTCTTAAATTTATTTCTTGTTTTTCAAACTCTTTTAAACTTCTTTTTGCCTTTGCACTATCTGCTTTAACTCTGGCATTCTCAATTTTAGAAGTTAAGTCTGATAATTGCTTGTCTAAATTTTCTAAATATTCCTTTACATTTAATTCTACCAGCAATATTTTAATATTATCATCTTTACTAAAGGCTTTATACATATTCTTATAATAAGATAGTGGTCTATCAATAAATCCTCTTCTTTCACCAGTATGTTCCATTAATTTCTTAAACTCTGGTAATCTTTTTTCATCTATCTCAACAAGTTTAAAACCATGTTTATAACTATTATTAATTCCCCAACGAGTTGTTGAACGCATATTTTTAAGTAATTCTTCGCTTGTTTTTCCTTCTATATCCAAAACAGATATCCATCTTGGTTCTAAATCTTTACCATAATTTATAGTAAAACCATTATGAACAAACCCTAATTTCTTTAAATTTTCTACTGCCTGTTTATGATTTTCACCATTATCAACGATATTACCATTTATATCACGTTGTTGATACATTAAATATGGATTGATTTTCACGAAAATACCTTTATTTTTCTTTACATACTTTGTAATTTCGTCACAAAATTGTTTTAATTCATCAAAATTATCATAGTTAACCAAAAAACCTCTTGGCGCATAAAATATATACTTGTTAAATAAAGGAATTTTCTTTGCCAAAAGAAGCGTTGCAGCTGAAACTTTACCATTCTTTTTTATACCTACCATATGACTTTTCCATCCTGTTGTTGCTTTTAACTCACCCCAATAAGATGATTGAAAAAAGGTATTACTGGGATAGTCTCTCGAAAAATCATTAAATTCTTTATCTGTTAAATTTTCTAACATATTATCACCATTACTTTTCTAAAATCTATTTCATTATACTACATATATAGCTATTTGTCACTTAATGAAATATAATACTTTAATATGATTGACTAATATCTAGTTTTATTTTATACTTATTAATGGAAAAGAAATGAGGTTATGAAATGGAATTTATATCAAATGTTGATGAAAAAGAGTTTGAAGAATTTGTTTCAAATCATCCTACTAAATCACATTTCATGCAATCATACTATTGGGGAATAGTTAGCAAAGAAAAAAATCTAAAACCATATTATGTAGGTCTTAAAAATAATGGTAAACTTGTAGCAACTGCTTTAATGCTTAAGAAACCATTATTTAATAAGTATTGTTATTTTTATATACCTAGAGGTTTTGTTACTGACTATAGTAATTTTGATATTGTTGGTGAATTTACAAACGAACTTAAAAAATTTGGTAAAAAAGAGAACGCAATATTTATAACTATTGATCCCGATGTAAAACTACGTGATTTAGATATTGATGGTAATATTATTGATAATAATAACAATAACTTTAAACTTGTTAATTACCTTAAAAGTATTGATTTTAAACATAAAGGATTTAACAAAAATTTTGAACATCGTGAACCAAGATACACATTCAGATTGGATCTAACTCCTGATTTTGATACTATTTATAAAAATATGCATCCTACTACAAGAAAAATATTAAATAAAGGAAATCAATATAATCTTGAAGTCTTTAAGGGTGATGAATCTAATATTGAAGATTTTTATATTACTATGAAAGAAACAGCAAAAAGAGAACATTTACAATGCTTTAATATTAATTACTATCGTAATTTTTATAAAATACTTCATGATCATGGAATGAGTGACTTATATGTTGTTAAAATTAAAATTAAAAACTTAATTGAAACATACGAAAACATATTAAAATCTATACAAGATGAGATAGATAGTTTAGATGCTAGTAAATACAAAAATAAAAATAAACTAGAAAATAAAAAGAAAGATTTGACGAAAAAGCTAGAAAAACAACAAAAAGAACTTGATATAATTAAAAAAATAAAAGATGAAGAATTAATTCTTTCTTCTATTATGACTGCTAAATATAACGATAAAGTATGGACAATCCACGGAGGAAATCATAATTTACTACGTGAATTAAACGCAAATTACTTACTTTACTATACAATTATAAAAGACGCTAAAGAGGAAGGTTATAAGAAGATTGATTTCTTCGGAACCACTGGTGAGCCTGATAAGAATAATAGTGTATATGGTATTCATCTGTTTAAAAAACGTCTTGGTGGAGAGTATACTGAGTTTATAGGTGAATTTGATCTAGTTTTAAATCCAATACTTTACTTTATGTATACTAAAGTTTATCCAAAAGTAAGAAAATATTTAAAAAGAAGATAACATTATTGATTGTTATCTTCTTTTTTCTTAATTATATTTGCACTCATAACTTTAAAAAACTCTGGTATTATTTGTTGTAACTCCTTTTCATTTTCTACAACAAGTAACCTATTATCATCTGTTTCCTCATAAAACTTTAAATTATTACGATTATCTTTATCAATTAAATATAAATACTTTTTTCCGTTAATAACAAGTTTTTCTAAAACTAAATATGTATTATTATCTGTTAATTTTAATAAACTATTTTTTTCTATTTTCATATAATTCCCTCTTTAATATTTTTTACTAATACTAATATGCTTTTTTCAATTGATCAAAAATATTTTAACATTTGAAAATTCTTTAGTCAAATTAAAAGAAGCTTATTTAGCTTCTTTAATTCCATATTTTTTATTGAATTTTTCAACTGCTCCAGTTTTAGATACTGCACCTTGTTTACCTGTATAGAATGGGTGACATTTGTCACATACTTCTACATGTAATGATTCTTTATTTGATTTTACTGTAAAAGTATTTCCACAAGCACAAGTTACTTTAGTATCCATATAAGCTGGATGAATTCCTTTTTTCATATGTAACTCTCCTTCCGCCATGACTAAATTCAAGTCATAGTAATAAATTGCCTTTATAGTATAACAGATTTTATATTTAAAATCAACTAGTTTCTATCACCAAATATTTGTAATAGGTGTATAAACAAGTTAATAAAATCTAAATATAATTCTAAAGCACCCATTATAGCAAGTTTTCGATCATCATCAATACCATAAACATTATTCTTTACTTTTTGAATATCATATGCTATATAACCAATAAATACTACAATTGCAATAATGCTAATTATTAAATCAAAAGTCGTATTATTTAAGAATATATTAACGATTGTTGCAAGTATTATACCTATTAACATCATAAATAGTAAAGTTTTAAACTTTGATAAATCAACACTAGTAACACTACCAATAATACTAAATATCATAAATATTACTGCTGTTACAAAGAAAATAAATATTATTGATGACATATTAAATGCTAAAAATATTGTTGAAAATGTTATTCCACTCAATATTGAATAAATTATAAATCCTACAACTGCGCTTTGATAACTCATTTTTCGTATTCTAGCACTTAAGAATATTACTGCTATAACCTCCGCTATAGCAAACCATAAATATGCTCCTCTACCAAATATATTAAATACCATATTAGGATTTATAGATATATAGTAACCTACACCAAATGTTAATAATAATCCTACAAACATCCACATAAACATTTTAGGATAAACTTTAATATTATTCATTCCCTATCACCTCACTACTTATATTATATATTATTTTTATTTTTTTACAATATTTTTTAGTTTATTGTATATATATTTATGACCTAGCTTATTAATATATATATTATTACTGTTCAGATACTTATCTTCTTTATTAAATACAGATATATCTACATATTCCATATTATATAGTTTAGTTAATCTTAACAACTTTTTATTAGCATAATCTATAATTTCACTATATTCGTTATTATAATTACCAGGTAGATAGTATCCAATTATTATTATTTTCTCTTTACAATTGATTCTTATCATATTTAACAATTCATCTATATCAATCATCATTTGGTCTACATAAAGTTCTAAATCTTTTTTATCCACACTTCCATCTAACAAATTTAATTTATATATTAAATCATTCATACCAATTGATAGTGTTAATATATCAGCTTTAATAAGAATATTTTTGATTGTTTTTCCATTTTTTTCGTTATTGTTCTTTAAAATATATATTAAATCGTTAATATGATAATCATCTTCAACAAAATCATTATTATAATTTTCTAACTTCTTATCTTTTTTTATTTTATTTCTTAACATGGATTGAAATCCATTACTTCTAGATGAAATATAATCACCAATTACACCGTAATACAACTTAGTATCCTTAGTTGTATTATAGATACAAAAAATAATTATTATTATAAATATGGCAAAAAATAATTTAAATATTTTCATTTCTCCTCCAAAAAAAGTAGAGTTATCTCTACTTAATTATATTTCATCCAATTTAATATTAGCACCTACATTATTAAGTTTTTCAATTATATTTTCATATCCTCTAAGTACATGTTCTACATTTTTTACTGTTGTTGTTCCTTTTGCTACTAAACCAGCTAAAACTAAACATGCTCCTGCACGTAAATCTGTAGCAATTACTTCTTTTCCTACTAATTCACTAGGTCCATTAACATATATTTTTTTATCAGTTATTTTAATATTTGCACCCATCTCATTCAAATACTTGGCATTACAAAATCTATTTTCATAAATTGTTTCTTTTACCGTTGATAAACCATCACACTTAGTAAGTAATGTTGTTAATGGTTGTTGTAAATCTGTCGGAAATCCTGGATATCCTAATGTAGTTACATTTATTGGGTTTAATCTATCTGTCTTTGAAACTATAACATTATCCACTCCTACACTTATATCAGCACCCATTTCTTTTAATTTTTCAAGTAATGAGTCAATATGTTCTGGAATTATATTATCTATTTTTAATTGATTACCAATTAGTGCACCTGCTATAACATAAGTTCCTGCTTCTATTCTATCTGGAATAACTTCTGTATAAGCATGATGTAATTCTTTTACACCCTTTATTGTTATGGTACTTGTTCCAGCTCCTCTTATTTTGGCACCCATATTATTTAAAAATGTAGCTACATTTACTATTTCTGGTTCTTTAGCCGCGTTATCAATTGTTGTTGTTCCATTTGCTTTAACAGCTGCTAACATTATATTAATTGTTGCACCTACACTTGGCATATCCAAATATATATTAGCACCTTTTAATTCATCAGCTATAATTGTATATTTGTTTTGTTCCTGCATTATCTTTGCTCCCATCATTTCAAAGCCTTTTAGATGCAGATTTATAGGTCTTGCGCCAATTGGGCATCCACCAGGAAAATACATGGTGGCTTTTTTATACTTACCTAATAATGCTCCCATAAAGTAATATGATGCTCTTAATTTAGTTGCTGCTTCTTCAGGTATTGCCTTATTTTCTATTGTAGTTGGATCAATAATTATTCGATCTTCTTTACGTTCTACTGAGGCACCCAAGTATTTTAATATTTCATTCAAATTATCTATATCAGATATATTAGGAATATTATCAATTGTTACTTTTTCATCCGATAATAAAGATGCAGGAACTAATGCAACTGCACTATTTTTTGCTCCACTTATCTTTATGGTTCCTTTTAATGTATTTCCACCATTTATTATTATTCTTTTCATAATTCCTCCATATTTTATATAAGAATACTCTTAATTTAATTCCTATTTAAAATCTCTAATTTTTGCTTAATTATTGATTTTATCGCCTTTTCTCCAGCTTTAATTATCTTTCTAGGATCATATATGTCTTGATTTTGTTCTATAAAACTTTTTACATCATTAGCCCAAGCGATTTGAAGTTCTGTATTTATATTCACTTTATTTATGCCGCTTTTAACTGCTTTTTTTAACATATCATCTGGTATATATGACGCTCCATGAAGTACTAATGGAACATTTGTAATCTTTGCTATTTCTTTTATTCTTTCAAAATCTAACTCTATCTTACCATTATATAAACCATGTGCATTCCCAATTGCTGGTGCTAGAGAATCAATCTTTGTCTCTTCCACAAATTTCTTTGCCGCATCAACTTCAGTATATAATTCTGGTATTAATGATTTGTCAGCTTCTGATCCAACATGACCTAATTCAGCTTCAACAGTTACATTATGTTTTTTAGCATATTCTACTACTTTTTTAGTCATTCTAATATTTTCAGTAATTGGATATGTAGATGCATCTATCATTACTGATGTAAAACCTGCATCGATAGCTTTAATACAAGACTCTACTTTTTTTCCATGGTCTAAATGAAGAATTACTGGAATATTTATTTTTAAATCAGATATCAAACTTTTAACTAAATTTGCTACAGTATAATATCCACCCATATAATCTATCGCACTTTCACTTACTCCTAGAATAACAGGAGTTTTTAATCTATCGCATTCTTCTAGAATAAATCTTGTCCATTCTAAATTATTGATATTAAAATGAGCAATAGCATAATTGTTCATTCTAGCATCATTTAATATATTTTTACTATTTTCCAACATATAATCCACCATAATATATTATATTATTTAATATTTGTTTTGTCTATCAATATTACAAATCTTTACATGGTAAAAACGTATATTTTAGATAATATACGTTATTCCTATAGTTATTAAGATGATACCACCTAATATTTGTGCATATGTTCCTAATTTATTTTCTATAATTTTTCCCATTTTTAATCCAATATATGTAAAAATAGAACTAAATAACATAAAAATAGAACAAGACAAAACATACTTTGTTGTGATCGAGTATAAACTTATACCTAATGAGAAACTATCTAAGCTCACGGCGAAAGCAAATAAAATTAAATCTAACAATTTAAATTCTCTTTTTATAGTTTCTTCTTTTAAACTATCAACTAACATTTGAAATCCGATAAATACTAAAATCAAAAAAACTATAATATTGGTTCTTATGGGTATATAATTGAAAATTATGTGCCCAAATTGCAATCCAGTAAGAGGCATAAAAAAATGAAACAATCCAACTATACCTGATAATTCTAATTCAACTGTCCTATTTAAATTTGATGTTCCATAAGCTAGCGACAAAGAAAAAGCATCCATGCTTAAACTTATTGCCAGCATTATTATTACTAATATATGCATTAGGCACCTCCATATTAATTCTATTTAATGGAGATTTTTTTATACTAAAATATTTTTTTTAGTAATTTAGTTACATATAATTCATATTTAGTATCATTTGAATTTGTTTCTTCTACCTCCATTAAACACAACGGAGGAAAAAGAACGCACCACCAATTAGATCCTTTTCCTGTTCCTAGTGTGACTAACAAAGATTTATAGTATCCTTCTTTATATGTTTTTTTCTTGAATTTCTTTTGTGGAAAGTAATTTTTTCCAAAATTAATTTTATATCCTTTCTTATAATCTTCATGTGTCAATAAGTCGTCAATATTATTCTTTATTAATGGCATGTTGTTAATTATTATTCCTTCTGCTTCAGCACTAGTTGTTGTATTTTTCAATAATTCAGTAGTAGTTTTTTGAATACTGTTACGTACTTTTAATTTTATACTTTGGTCTTGTGCTGAATTACTATTAGCTATAACTCTTACTCTTATAGCATCATTAGGTATAACTATATTCTCTTTAAACCCTGTGCAGAGTATTACTGAAAACAACATTATTATTAGTATTTTTTTCATATAAAAATCATCCCCTATTAAATAGTGAATGATTTTATTTTTTTTATACATTTTATTTATGATAAGTTTCATTATTTATTATTCTAAATGATCTATATATTTGTTCTAATAGGATTATTCTAAATAATTGATGCGGAAATGTCATCTTTGAAAATGATAATTTATAATCACTAATTTTCTTTATATCATCATGTAAACCATATGATCCACCTATTATAAATGTAATATTAGAGTTAGACATCAAAGTAGTTTCTAACTTTTCGGCTAATTCTTCACTACTTATTTGTTTTCCTTCTATTTCTAATGTTACTATATAATCTTTACTATTAATATACTTATTTAATAGTTCTTTTTCTTTATTCAAAATAACTTTTTTACTTGAATCTTTTACATCGGATACTTCGATTATTTCTATTTTTGTATACTTTGTTAATCTTTTTAAATATTCATCTATAGCTTCTCGAAAAAATCTTTCTTTTATTTTTCCTACACATAATATTCTTATCATATTTTTATCAATTCCGTTCTTTCATTTTGCTTAGATACTATAATTGAACCAACATGCTTTTCTCTTTTTAATAATGCTTTTTCTAACGATTTTCTAGCTAATTGTTCAGTATTATTATCTTGACTTAAATGAATCAAAATAATTTTCTTTGTTTTTGTCCCAATAAACTTTGATAAATACTTGGCTGAATCATCATTAGAAAGATGTCCTTTGTCTCCAAGTATTCTTTGTTTTAAATGATACGGATATTTTCCATCCATTAGCATTTGAATATCGTGATTACTTTCCATTACATATAAATCTTTATTTTCTAATAAGTTATGATTTTTAACGTTTATATAACCAGTATCAGTTATATAAACAATTGATTTTCCTTTTGATTCAAATATATATCCGTTTGAATCTGATACATCATGTGATGTTTTTATAGTTGTTATTTCTACATCATTTATACTAAAACTTTTATTGATTAATTCGTAGTTTTCTATATTCATTTGTTCAACTAACTCATCATACATCTTTTTTGTTACATATAATTTAGTATGGAATTTTTTTAAGAAAACACGCAAACCGTTAATATGATCTGCGTGAGTATGAGTAATAATCATACCATCTATTTCATTTGGTGAAATTTCTAATTCGGCCAGTTTTTTCTGTATTTGGATACAACTAATACCTGCATCTACTAATAATTTAGTACTATCTGTTCCAATATAACTACAGTTTCCTTTACTACCACTAGCCAATACTGATATTTCCATATTAATACATTGTTTGAGGATTAATTCTATGTCCTCCGCTCCATGGTTTTCCTATCCATACTTCATAGTGAAGATGTGGCCCTGTTGCCCATCCTGATTGACCTACATATCCAATTATCTGTCCTCTATCTACTGTTTGTCCTGCTGCAACTGCTTTTCTTGCCATATGAGCATAACATGTATAATATCCATTATTATGATTGATGCATACATAATTACCATCTTGATAACGATATGAAGATTCTGATACTACTCCATTAGTGACAGCATAAATTGGTGATCCATAACCTGTTCCTGATATATCAATAGCAGCATGTATTTCACGTGATCCACTTACTGGATTAATACGATAAACATAACCAGAACTTATTGTATATCCACTATTTGTTGGCCATGCCCAGTTAGATTTACTTCCTACTGTTGGAACATACTTGTCTCCTTTTTCAATTATCTTTGAGACTGACGGAGTTAATTCTTGTTTAGATTTAGGATCTACATATACCAATGTACCATTAACTCTCTTTTCTTCTTGTGTAACACGTTCAAGTCCATCAACACCTTCTTGTATTACTTTTTCGTCCCCTCTTACTATACTAGAATTATATTTTATTTCAGTTTTATAAGAACTTTTTACATCTTGAACTACGTGTTCTTCTACTACAACTTTTATTTGGGGATTTGTTTCCTCAATAACTACTTGTTGTCCTGGGAATAATAAACTATTAGCACTATTAAAACTAGGATTAGAAATTAAAAATTCTTCAGTACTAACCTTGTTTTTAAAAGCAACAGTTTCAATAGTATCACCTGTATCAATTGTATATGTCTTTTTATTGGTATTTGAACCATACAATAAATAGTTTGTAAGACTTGTCTTATCAGTATATATTTTCTCTTCTACTGAAATATTGTCACTTTTTATTGAAATATCATTATCTAAATATATATTCTCTATAATTCTACCTGTTGTATTTATTTTTCCTTGAGTCTTATTCTTGTATTTTTCATAACTATCTGTTCCTACAAATGTTTTAATAGTATCTGTTACAGAATCTTTAAATATTGACTCTCTTGTCGTATATATAGTATTTTTCTTTTTTCCATCTTTAATTTCAAATTTGTATCCTCTTATTGTAAAAGGTTTTTTCTTTTCTATTTTTTTATATACTTCTCTTACTGATAAAACTTTATCATTATACGTTACTAATTTCTTTATTTCTATTCCATTTGGAGCATATACTTTTTTAACTTTATATTTTTTCTTATAATAATCTCCACGTTTATCAATATAATCTTCTAACTTTTTCTTAGATTTTATAACTCCTAATACTTTATTATCTAAATATACTTGATAATAATTATTTGGAACTTTATTAGTTTTAAAGGTAAATCCAACTGATAATGATGATATACTTAGAACAAAAAATAATATAAGTATTTTAACCTTTTTCATTATCCACCTAACTTTCTTCTTGATTTATAAAATTAACAAATGTACTAGTATTTCTTTTAAATATTAGATCTATTGTTGCGGTTGGTCCACTACGGTGTTTTCTAATAATAAATTCACTTTTACTTGTATCTTTGTCTATTGCTGCATCTTTATTATAATAATCATCACGATATAAGAAGGCAACAATGTCAGCATCCTGTTCAATAGAACCTGATTCTCTTAAATCACTTAAAATTGGTCGTTTATCATCTCTTGTTTCTACACTACGAGATAACTGAGCAAGTGCGATTACTGGTATTTCTAATTCCATAGCCATTGTTTTTAGTGCACGTGATATCTCTGCAATTTCTTGTTGTCTTTGTCCTGCATATTTTGCTGAACCATTAATTAATTGCAAGTAATCAATTATCACTATATCAAGTCCAGCATCACTCGCTGCCAATCTACGACATTTAGCACGAATTTCGCTGATTGTCATACCTGGAGTATCATCTATATATAGTTTTGTATCAGCAAGTCTACTTATTGCCTCATTTACTCTTTTCCAATCACTATGTTCCAGTCTACCTGTTGATAGTTTATATCCTTCTATTTGACCAACTGATGATAACATACGACTTGCAAGTTGTTCTGCGCCCATTTCCATATTAAATACTGCTACTGTCTTCTTAGCGTTTATCGCCATATTTGTAGCTAGATTAAGTGCAAACGCAGTTTTACCCATAGCAGGACGAGCTGCAATAATAATAAGTTCATTCTTGTGAAATCCTGTTGTTATTTTATCCAAATCATAAAATCCTGTTGGAATACCAGTGATTTCACCCTTTAGTTCTGCTAATTTCTCTAAATCTGACTGAGTTTTATACAAAACATCTTGAATGGTTCTAAATTCAGTTCCTTTTCGCGTTTTAACTACACTAAGCATCCTTTTTTCAGCATCATCAAGTATATCAGAAACACTTGTAGTAGATGTATAACCCTCTGTTGCTATAGTAGTTGCCTCTTCAATTAATCTCCTTAATATTGCTTTTTCTTCAACAATCTTAATATATTCATCTACATTAGCTGCAGTTGGAACGGCATTTATAACTTCAGCAAGATACTCAACTCCACCGATACTTTTTAAATTCTTTTTATCATCAAGATATGATGTAACAGTAGTAATATCAATAGGAGAACCATTTTCACTTAAAGATACTAAAGCTCCAAATATTTTACTATGTGCATCCAAATAAAACATTGATTCTTGTAAATTTTCTAAACATTTTTGAAGTGCATACTTAGATAAAAACATTGACCCTAATACTGATTTTTCTGCACCTAAATCATGTGGTAGAACTCGTTCTTGCATATTATTCACCTACTTTTCTTTAATTAAATGTACTTTCAACTTGGCTATTACTTGTTTATGTAATTCAATATCGACATTATGAATTCCCAATGAAGTAATACTTTCTTTCATTGTTACTTTTCTTTTATCAATATCATAACCAAGCTTTTTTAACTCGTTAGCAATTTGTTTTGGGCTAACACTTCCAAACACTCTATCTCCTGTTCCTGTTTTTACAGGAAATTTTAAAGTTAATCTTTCTATTTTTTCTTTTTCTAATTCACATTTTTTAATTAATTCATTAAAAATCTTTTCTGCTTTTTTATTTTCAGTATTTAAGTGTTTTAAATTTGATGGAGTAGCTTGAACAGCATAATTATTTTTTATCAAAAAATTCATACCATATCCATCTTTTACTTCTTTTATTTGACCTTTTTTACCTTGACCTTTTAAATCTTTTGTAAAAATAACTTTCATAACATCACCTGTTTACTATTTCTATTATTTTTTCTTTTACTTCGTTTAATTCCATATCAGTTATTTCGGCGGCTGCTTCACTTGCGTGTCCGCCTCCACCTAATTTATTCATAATCTTTTGAACATTAATTCTACCTAATGATCGAGAACTAATATTAACTACATTTTCTTCTGTATATCCAAGAGCGAATGACGCTTCTACTTTATCAAATTCTAACAATTTTTCTGCTATAATAGCTAAATCTATTTTATTACAAAATTTGTCAGTTGGAACAATACACATAGCCATATTAGAATTAATCATATAACTTGTTTTTAATAAATTTATTCTCTCTATATAATCTTCAATTTTTTCTTGAAGAAGAGATTGTTTATCTATATTATTAGCGCCCATTAAAGATAATTTTGCTGCTGCTTCATATGTTTTATAACTTGTCTTAATATTATAACTATTAGTATCTATTTCCATTCCTGTAAGCATTATAGTAGCTATTACTGGATGAACACTCAAATTATAATATCCAAGAAAATATACAACAAATTCAACCATACTAGAAAGTTTTGAATTTATATAAGTTAATTTTGTATTTGATATAACATCTTTATTTTTAATATGATGATCTATAACCATTTTATTTTCTATTAAATCTACTAATTCAGGATAATCAAGCATATTTTTTTGATGTAAATCCAACACTATAAGTAATGTTTTAGATAAATTTAAATTTTTTACTTGTTCTTTTTTAATAAAACTAATACTTATATTATTCTTTTTAAGTCTTTTCAAAGCTCTTCTTGTTGACTTTAATGCTATATTATCCTCTAAATATATATATACTTCTTTTTTTAAGTGATGAGCCATTCGATAGAATCCCAAACAAGCCCCTAATGCATCTAAATCAATATTTTTATGACCTGTCAAAACAATAGTATCATACTTATTCATTATTTTTTTTACATCATTAAATATACTTTCCATGTTTCACCTCGCATATATAATTATACTATAAATTTACTAATATGTCTTTACCGATTACTATATCCATATTTTTTATTTCTTATAGACAATACTACTATATTTTTGAAATATTAAAATTAATCTTTTTTTCTGATGCGATTCGCAATTTCATGTATTTTTTTTAAACGGTGATGTAATCCTGATTTAGTTATAGAATCACCTGTTTCAATTGTAATTATTGAGCTTAAATCTTTTAAAGATGTTTCTGGATATTTTTCACGATAAATTGCGACTACTTTTAACTTTTCATCAAGAACATCTAACAAACCTTCTTCTTTTATTAGTTTTATATCCTTTAGTTGATTATTAGCTGTTTCTATCATCTTATCAACATTAGCTTGTTCACAATTGTTTAATCTGTTTGTCATATTTTTTTGATCACGATAGGCACGAATATTTTCAAAATACATTACTGCATTTGTTGCGCCTATTACTTTTAAAAAATCACTTATTTTCTCGGATTCTTTAACATAAATCATATATTTATTATCACGTTTTAAATACTTACTATTTAAATCTAATCTATTTAGTAATTTACTTACATATCTAGCATAATTTTCTGTATCAACGACAAATTCTAAATGATATCTAGATTTTTTAGGATCATTTATACTTCCACATGCTAAAAATAATCCTCTTAAATATGATTTTAATAGATTTTCATCTCCGATAATATAATCACTTGGTATTTCATTTATTATTCCGTTTTTTATTATATCTAAATTTTCTAACACCAGTTCTTTATTATTCTTAAATTCAATTATATAAATATAATTCTTATTAAAGTTGTAACCACGTCGTACTGTTACACTTGGATTAACACCATAAATATTCTTTATTAAATTAAATATTCTTCGTGCGACATTTGAATTTTCAGTAGTTACTTTAACATCATCTTCAATTACTGCAATATTTTTAAATATAGCTGATAACTCAGATATGTACTCTGGAGGTGTATTTTCTATTTTACTAACTTCTAATTTAACAGAACTTGTAAATGACATAATATACCTCCTTTTCTACTTATAATAATATACTATATTTTGCCTCATAAAACAAGAAAAGACAACAAATTATTTGTTATCTCTTATCTGTAATTTTACATTATTATATAGATTATCAAATTTTGAAGTTTTATTAATTAAACGGAATATTACTACTCCTAAAACTACCATTATAATTGATACTATTTGAGCCATTTTAAAATTACCTAACATCAAACTATCGGTACGTAAAGACTCTATTAAGAATCTTCCTATTCCATACCAAATTAAGTATAATGCGGTTGTACTTCCAAGTTTGGTATATTTACGATTTCTCCAAACTATTAATAAAACAAATCCGATAATACACCATATTGATTCATACAAAAATGTTGGATGATGATATTTACCACCAATTAGCATACCATCAATAATAAACTTAGGAATATGTAGTCCTTTTAACACGCCTAAAGTTGTTACTGATCCATATGCTTCTTGATTCATGAAATTTCCCCATCTACCAATTGCCTGACCAATTATCAAACTCGTAACAATGATATCTAACATTCTAATAGTATTAATCTTATACTTCTTTGTATAATAAACAATCCAAGCTAATCCTGCAATCATACCACCATGTATTGCAAGTCCGCCTTCCCATATTTTAATAATATCAAGTAAATTTTTACTATAATAACTATAATGAAATAAAACAAAATACAATCTAGCACCAATTATTGATATAGGAATTAAATAAAAGAACATATCGATTATAGTATCTTCTTCTATTTTCCATTTTTTACACTCTTTTAAAGCTAGAGATCCTCCTACAAAGAGTGCGATAAATATCATCAAAGAATACCAATATATTACAATTGGACCAATTTGAAATAATATAGGATTCACATTCTCAACCTCTCTTTTTAAATTTATTTATTACTAATTCATCAATCAAAATATTCATTATAGATATAAAACAAGCAACAATAAAAGGCATAATATATCCAGTTATTATAAAATGATTAATAGTTATATATTGCACCAATTTTAAAGTAGCTACATTTATAAAAATATAAAATAACCCGAAAGTTAACCCTGTAATTGGTAGTGTTAACCAAAACACTAATGGTTTCACTGTTTTATTAAGTAAATATATTATAACAGCTGCTACAAATCCCCACATCCATGATTGTATATATACTGTCTTTTTAAATATATATGATGTTAAAATTAAAATTAATCCATATGCAATCATATGCACTAACCAATCAATAAAACTTAATAAAGGTTTCTTTTTCTTAGCATAATTCACTTCATTCATCTCCGTATATAATTATAACAAAAAAAGAAATAATAAACAATGTACTATTAACTCAGATATTTATTTAAAAGTCTCATAAAAATTACAATGCTTACATAACTCTTTTATTTTTTTATTATTATTAAAACCATTAATAATACTATCTACTTCTTTAGAATTTACAATATTTTTAAAACTATCTTGAAATATATTTCCCAAACTTATGATACCTTCAGCATCCAAACAACAAGGGACTATTGTACCATCCGACAAAATAGCAATTTGATTTTTAAGACCAATACAAGTCCCTTTTTCACTATATATTCCATTATTCAATGTTGGCCAACAAAATTCTTTTCCTTTGTTTATATATGTATTATTATCTATTCTTATATTTTCTTTTTCTAAAATAATTTTATGCATTTTATTATCTAATTTGTAATGGTTTTCAATTTTATCTAATAATTTTTTATTAGATAATGATAATTTATTATCTTTTAATGTCCAAAATCTATATACAATATATACACCTTTTTTAGTAAGTTTAGATACCGCTTCCATAAGATTATCTATATAATTATCTTCTTTTCCATCAAAACTGTGCAACGATATATTAATCTGTCTAACACAGTTATTTTTTAATATTATATCTAATTTTTTATATAACATTGTGCCATTTGTTGTGATATTTACTTTTATATTGTTCTTTGTACACAAATCTAATATTCGATCTAAATTAGAGTGTAATAAAGGTTCTCCTTTTACATGAATATATATATAATCGGTATATTCCTTTATTTCATCTAAAACATGTGAAAACTCTGGAACACTCATTTCTTTTTTTATTCGATTGGTCTTTGAACAAAAATCACAATTCATATTACAAATATTTGTTATTTCTACATAAATTCTCTTGAATCTTTTCATTACATATCACTCTTTAATTCATATAAAATATCACGCAATTCCATTGCACGTTCGAAGTCTAAATTTTTAGCTGCTTCTTTCATTTCATTTTCTACTTTTACTATTAATTGTTTTCTTTCCTCTTTTGTCATTCTTGTTTCTGTTTTTTCTTCTTTACCTGCGTTCGATACTACTTCCCTTATTTCTTTTACTATAGTCTTAGGTACGATATTATGTTTTTTATTATATTCTTCTTGAATACTACGTCTTCTTTGTGTTTCTTCGATTGCTTCTTTCATTGAATCACTTATCGTATCAGCATACATTATTACCTCACCGTTGGCATTTCTAGCAGCTCTTCCTATTGTTTGAATTAAACTTCTTGTACTTCTTAAAAATCCTTGTTTGTCTGCATCCATTATAGCAATAAGACTTACCTCTGGAATATCTATACCTTCTCTTAAAAGATTAATACCTACTACAACATCATACTTACCAAGTCTTAAATCTCTTACAATACGAAGACGTTCCAATGTTTTTATTTCATTATGTAAATACGCCACTTTTATATCAATTTTCTTTAAATATGTAGTTAGCTCTTCTGACATTCTAATTGTTAATGTAGTTATTAGAACTCTTTCATTTCTATTAATTCTCTTATGTATTTCTTCTACTAAATCATCTATTTGGCCTTTTGAAGAGCGCACTTGTATTTTAGGATCTAATAATCCTGTAGGTCGTATTACTTGTTCTACGTATTCATGATTGCATTTATCAAGTTCATAATCACCTGGAGTAGCAGAAACATATATAACATTATCGAGTTTAGATTTAAACTCATCAAATTTTAATGGTCGATTATCCATCGCACTTGGAAGTCTAAATCCATAGTCAACTAAAACTTTTTTTCTTGCTTGATCTCCATTAAACATTCCTCGTACTTGTGGTAATGTTACATGAGATTCATCAATAAATAATAGAAAATCTTTATTAAAAAAGTCTAATAAAGTTGTTGGAGTAGCTCCTGCCTCTTTTAATGCTATTTGTCTAGAATAATTCTCTACTCCTCTACAAAATCCTGTTTCCTCCAACATTTCCAAATCATAATTAGTTCTTTCTTGTAGTCTTTGATATTCCAACAATTTATTATTATCTTTAAAATACTTTAATCGTTCGTCTAATTCTTTTCGAATATTTTTTATAGCAACTTTTAATTTATCTTCACTTGTAACAAAGTGGCTAGCAGGGAAAATACTAATAACATTCTTAGATGATAGAATAGTTCCTGTTAAAGTATCGAACTCATTAATTCGATCTATTTCATCACCGAAAAACTCAATTCTGATACCTTTTCCATGTTGACTAATCGGAATAATCTCCAATACATCACCACGAACTCTAAAAGTACCACGTTTTAAATCGATATTATTTCTTTCATAAAGCATCTCCACTAATTTTTCTAAAACTAAATCCCTGTCGATTTCATCACCAACACTTAGGGTTAATACCTTTTTTTCATATTCTTCTATCTCCCCAATACCATAAATACATGATACTGATGCGACTACTATAACATCATCATAATTAAGTAATGATGAAGTAGCATAATGTCTAAGTTCATCTATTTCATCATTTATAGATGCATCTTTTTCTATATATGTATCTGTTTTTGCAACATATGCTTCTGGTTGATAGTAATCATAATATGATACAAAATAACATACATGATTGTTGGGAAATAATTCCTTAAATTCTGCATATAATTGACCTGCAAGTGTTTTGTTATGTGCCAAAATTAATGTTGGTTTGTTTATTTCTTTTATTACATTTGCCATTGTAAATGTTTTACCTGACCCAGTTACTCCCAATAACACTTGTTCTTTTTTTCCCGTTTTTATATTTTCTACCAATTCTTTTATTGCTTTTGGTTGATCTCCGCTAGGTTTAAATGATGCATTAAGTTTAAACATATTTGACTCCTTTCTTTATGGCTTTTTTATTAATTAAAATAAATGTGTTTTAGATTAATCTAATGGTATTTCTAGTTATAAATATAAGTTAACATTAAATATAATTGATTGACAATTTTAATTATATAATTTTATCATTTTTTTATTAAAAAAACAAGGAGCTTACTAGAATTCCCCCTTGTCTATATTTTATGTTATGTGTCTAATAAAAACAGCAAATTATCTAAATTATTAGCACCAATATTTTTAAATATTCTATTTATTTTTGATTATTTTTATATCTAAATAGAACTGATGGTCTATGTCCGGCTCCTCTTTCTACAAACTCTGTCTTTTCGACTTTATTAGCAATAATTCTTCTAAATGCAGGATCAAGTAACTTTTTATTTAGTATGACTTCATAAACTTGTTGTAAATCCCCTAAAGTAAATAATTCAGGCATCATATTAAATACTACATCAGTATAATTAACTTTATTCTTTAATCTTTCTATTCCATTTAATATAACTAATGGGTGGTCAAAAGCAAGTGATTCATTTTCTATAATTTCAAATTTATATCTATCAGTAGTCTTTTCTTTTAATGTCTTTCGTATTTTAAATGTTAAAGTATCAATTTCATTATCTAAAACCACTACTACTTCATTATCTTCGTCAAAATATTTAATATTAAACCAAGATGCGTTACTTGCTAACTTATCTTTTAATCTATTCTTATCAACTAAAGCCATATAAGAAGTAGATACAATTCTCATACGTGGATCTCGATTTATTCCACCAAAAGTATATAATTGTTCTAAGTAAATATCCTTTATATTAGTTTCTTTTTCCAATATTCTCTTAGGACAATCTTCTAATTCTTCATCAACTTGCAAAAAACCTCCTGGCAAACACCACTTACCCTTAAATGGATAATCATCTCTTTTAACAAGTAAAACGCTCATATGTTTCTTACTTGTCTTTCTATAATTAGCTGTTTCTTCGTCACTAATAGATAACAATAATATATCTGTTGTGATAGATAATCTATCAAATTCTTCTGGATTATAAGCTTCTAAAAATTCTTTTTCACTTTTATACATAATACTAATAACACCTCTCAAACAAAATTATAACAAAATTTATCAAAAAATGATACACTATCACACAAATGAAAACTTTTATATGACAATATATATTAATTTAGACAGAACTTTAATTAATACAAAAGACTTCAGCAAAAAATTAATCAAAGAAATAACACTACTACAGAACCTCCTAGACAAGATTCCATAGTAGTATCAATTTCAGCTAAAGATAAATTTATTATCTAATCCTTTTATATAATTCATTATCACTTATATATTTTACTACACGATTATCAACTAATTCATCAACATTTTCGTTATTTTCTATTTTTTTTCTAATTATTGTAGAAGATACACCATTCATAACCATTGGAACAATAATAATATTATCTTTATATTTTCTATATTTTTTAAGTAATTCTCCAGTATCATTACCTTCCCTATTAATAACTAATACTTTATATTCTTTCAAAATATCCAAACCATTTTTCCACTTATCAATATAACTTAAATTATCCGCACCACATATAAAATATATTTCATCATTTTTATTCGCATCTTTAAAATACTTTAGTGTTTCACATGTATAGACAACTTTGTCTTTAAATTCATAATCACTTACATCCATATTATTTTCACAAACAAGTTTTAACATTTCATAACGATAATTATTATCAATTAAATTATTTTTATACTCATATTTAATACCTGTTGGAACAAATATAACTTTATCAACATAGTTGTGTTTCAGTAAGTACATTACAATATCAATATGCATCTTATGTACAGGATTAAAACTTCCACCAAATATTCCTATTTTCATCAATATCATCTCCTAATAGTTAACTTTTTAGTCCAACTATTTCCTTCCATACTCAAATAATCATCTAATTCTTCATCATCCCATGTTTTATTATAATTACCATTTGGATATAATTTTGGGACTGTTGGCTCATCAATTATATTAGTTTCTTCATGTATACATTTTTTAAATCTAACACCTTCATAAAAAGCATACATATAGGAACCATTTCTTTGCCAATCTAAAGTATTTAATAATTCCCATACTTTTTCATCATTACATAATTCTTGAAAATCAGGTGTAAAATACATACTAACAGAGCGACGACTAAATCCTTTAGTATATTCTATAAAATGTTTTAACTTATCATAATTTAATGTTTCATCTCCTGCCAATTTTATATTAATTTTATCTAACCATTTTCTATAATAATCTATTTCATCATCACTATTAACCGTAATTTGTATAGAATCAAAATAAGGAATTAAATCAATAATCTTTTTCTTTAATATTCCATTTGTACTCATCATTAAAAGAAAACCTTTAGAATGAACCAATTCACTAATTGCTATTAATTTATCTTTAGGTAAAACTGTTGGTTCTCCTCCTAATAATAAAACTTCTAACTTTTTATCAGTATATAATCTTATTAAATTTAAAAATTTTTCAATATCATCTAAAGATATAGTTTGAGTAGTTGAATGCAAAAACTTATCTATACAATGTTCACAATTTTTATTGCATATATGACTTGTAACAATATCAATATGATCTATTTCTATTTTACTGTTATTTTTCATTTTATTCACCAATATTCTTTCTAATTTTATTTATTATTTTCTTCTTGCCATTCCATAATGGTTCAATGTCTTTTTTCTTATTTAATGTATCAATAATTAACGCTAAATACTTAGACATATCTACATCTACATACCATTCATTATTTTTAATATCATCAGGTACATAAGATAAATTAGTACTATATAATTTATTAAATAAACCTTTTTTATAAGCATTAGCAAAACTTTCTATTCCTTCTGTAAACAAAGCAAATGTTGCGATTAGATAAATATTTCTAGCTCCTTTACTTTTTAAATTTTCGGCAACTTCTATCATAGATGAACCTGAAGCTATCATATCATCTACTACTAGTATATCTTTATTTCTAGGATCAGCTCCCATATACATATGCTCTACAATTGGATTTTTTCCATTAATTACTTTAGATAAATCACGTCTTTTATAAAATACTCCAACGTCACAACTTAACATATCAGCATAATATCTAGCTCTTTCCATAGCACCCATATCAGGACTTACTACTAATACATCCTTCAATTTTTCTTGTTCAATTAAGTTTTCTAATATTGTATGAGTAGGATAAAAATTTTCAAAGGGTAGCCTAGGTATAGCGTTACATACACTAGGATTATGAGCATCAAAAGTAACTACATTATTAACTCCTGCTGCTTCTAACTCTTGCAAAGCAACTGCACAATCAAGTGATTCATTACCTTTTCTCTTATCTTGTCTAGATTCATAAAGTAAAGGTGTAATAACATTTATCTTGGAAGAATGTCCTGATATAGCAGCTATAACTCTTTTAATATCTTCAAAATGCTCATCAGGTGACATAAAATGTTCTCTACCATGTAACAAATAACTAATACCATAATTACCTATATCACTTAAAATATATAAATCGCTTCCACTAACCGATTCCAATATCTTTGCTTTACCCTCTCCATTACTAAATCTATCAGTCTTAAAATTTAGTAAATAATCTTGATCACACTTATTTATCTTTTTTAATTCATTATTAACTTTTTCTCCTAATTCTCTAATATTATCCATTACTAATATTTTTAACTTTCTATTCATAAAAAATGCCTCCATTTCTTTTTGTTATTAACATTATATTAAAAACAAAACACTTTGTCAATATCTTTTTAACATTTTATTAAAAACATCCAAAAAAATTAAAAGCGAGTATAATTAGAATAAATAAATTATTATCTGTTATACCGTATATTATTATTTTTCAACATAAAAACTTTTATAGAAAAACTATAAAAGTTTTAAAATAATTTTCTTTATTTAAGTTATTATTATGCAATTTTTTTAAATGTTGGTGTTTTAAACTTGTGTGCATTATTTTTGTGCAATTTTTTTATTTTTTCTTTTACATTTTGTGCTACTTTCTCACCATTAATAACTTTAGCTATATCATCATATTTAACACCAAGTTTTTCTTCATCACTTAGACCAGACAAACCGTCATCAGGAATTTTATTTACAACAACTTTAGGCACACCAATAGCTTTACCTACACCTATAACTTCTTCTACAGTTAAATCAGCTAATACTTGAATATCAGCTACATTGTCGCCTCCTTTAGTAAAATAACCTACATATATTTCACATTTGTTAGAAGTACCTGCAACAATATAACCACCTTTTTTAATCTTACTCATCATAGCAGCATGATAATAAAGTGTTGCTGTCCTCATTCTAGGTTTAACATTAATATTAGCATCTACTAAAACCTCATCATCCACTTCATAATTATCTTTGATTTGTTTAACGTAGTTTTCATACATATTAGTTAAATCAAATTCTTTAAGTTCAAAACCAAAGTGTTCACTAACCAATTTAGCATTTCTTTTATCTTCATCTTTAGAATGGCATGGCATCCATACACCAAGCACATTTTCTGCACCCAATGCTTTAACAAATAATCCTGCTACTACTCCAGAATCTTTACCTCCACTTATGCCAATAACTACTCCTTTTAAATTGTTTTCTTTATAATAATTTCTAATAAATTCAATAATATTATCAGCTAACTTTTTATATTTCATAATTTAAACCTCTTTCTTTAAAACATAACTCATATAAGCAATCTTTGAATTAGCATCATTCATACCATACTTTGAATCTACTAATGCCTCATTCAAATCTTCCTTACTCATCAATAAATAATCTAATCTTTCATTTTCATCTAGATTAAGAGAATCTATTCTCTTACAACCATAAGCTACATAAGTTGTTACAATAGCACTACTACATCCTTGATCTTGGTAATGCCACTCTAACTTTTCCATATAATCTGCTTGATAACCTGTCTCTTCTAACAACTCTCTTCTGGCTGCATCATATTTATTTTCATCTTTTTCTACCATTCCAGCAGGAAACTCTAAGCAAACACCTTCTAGTGTATTTACTCTAGATTGAATAACCATTACAAATTTATCATCTTCTGTAATAGGAATAATAACTATTGCATCGCCATTTTCTTTATTCTTAGTAATTTTATCCACAATTATATTACTAGAATCATTTAAAGTAACTTTATAACTTCTCTTACCTATGTAACCATCATCTACACACTTAATTAACTCAACATCCTTCACTCCATAATTCTTCTTAAAATTATCTATCTTATCAATAACACTTTTATTCATTAATAACCCCTATAACTTTTTTATTAATTTATGACCTTCATAGTCAACTCTTTGATTTTTTGCTTGTTTAATTAATTCTTTCTTTAAAACTAGTAATTTTTTTGATAGATCAACATAATATTGATGAGGATTTTCACTTCTCTTGACTTCAGGATATAAAGTCTTCATTTCATCATTACAATAAGCTTGTTTTTCATTTATATTTGGATCATTATAAACTAACTTACCATCTTCAAATATTGGTACTTGTAGTTCTCTAACTTTATAGTCTGTAATAGTTAAAGTATTATTTTCATTTAGCGGGTCAACTAATGTATATTTATTTTTAGGTATATTTTCTTCATATAAAGTTATAACATCACCTAATGCATAACCGCTCTTTTTATCATAAAATCTATATACTTTCTTATAACCTGGATTAATAGCTTTAGCTGCATCGTTACTTACCTTTATTCTAGAAACAAAATTTTCATCTTTCTTAATTGCTACATTTTTATAAACACAACCAACTCTTGCTTTATCTGGTAATACAATATTGTCTCCTAAACCAATAGAATCAATTACTGCACCTTGTTCCTTTAAAGATCTTATTGTATCTTCATTTAAACCATTTGATACACAAATCTTAACATCAGGAAGACCTGCTTCAACAAGCATCTTTTTAGCTTCCTTAGATAGATAAGCTAAATCTCCACTATCAATTCTAATTCCTTTTAATGTATAACCATTTGGTATTAAGTATTCTTTTGCCACCCTAATTGCATTAGGAACACCACTTCTTAAGACATCGTAAGTATCAACTAACAATACACAATTATTTGGATAAGCTTTAGCATAATTTAAGAATGCTTCATATTCGTTATCTGCCTCAGTTACTAAACTATGTGCCATTGTACCCATAACAGGAACCTTATAGTCTTGACCTGCTAATACATTACTTGTTCCAACACATCCTGCAATAACCGCACATTTACTTGCTTCAACTGCAGCATCAACTCCTAATGCTCTTCTAGCGCCAAATTCCATAACACCAATATTCTCTGCTGCTTCTACCACTCTTCTTGCTGCAGTAGTATACATAATATTAGCATTCAAATAACTTAACAAAGCTGTTTCAATAATTTGTGCTTCAATAATAGGAGCTTTAACGGTTACTATAGGTTCATTAGCAAAAACAGGTGTTGCATCTGGTATTGCATAAATAGAACCAGTAAATCTTAAATTTCTTAAATATTCAAGAAAATCTTCTTCAAATTGATTAGTACTTCTTAAGTAATTAATATCATCTTCAGTAAAATGAAAGTTTTTAATGTATTCAATAATTCGATCAACACCACCCATTAATCCATAACCTTTACCAAAAGGATTTTTACGAAAGAATGCATCAAATACAGCTATTTCATCTTTCTTTCCTGCTTTAAAATATGTCTGACTCATAGTAAGTTCATAAAAGTCAGTCATCATTGTCATATTATCATTTTTCATTATATATTCTCCTTCTTATAAGTTTTAACTAGCTTAATCCCAGTATTTTCCATAACTGTATAAGCTCTTTCATTATTTTCTTCTCTATCATGAATTCCAACAATGTGGAAAGTTTCAACAGCGTTTTTAGGCACTATAATTTCTACGTTCATATTTAATTCATCAAAGAAATTACGAAGCGCTATAGCAAAATTTTGAATACATATATCAGTACAACATCCAACTATAACTACCCTTTTTAAATTCACCATTTCCATTAACATTTCCATCATGCCTGGCGCAAATAAGGCACATGTAGAATTTTTATAAAATAATCTATCTGCATACTCTTCATAAATTGCTAACTCTTTTATTGTTTTAGATTCATTATCTCCCATACAATGTTGTAAGTATCTTAATAATTCAACACTATTAGCAGTATGTTTATCATTTACAACAAAATAACCTGCATTTTTCTTTTTTATTGTTTCCCTAATAATTGGTATAATATTAGGAACTATACCCTTTATAGTAGGATCAGCTAAATTACCATCTTCACAAAAACCTATATTCATATCTATTTGGAAGAGAGCCTCTTCCATATTTCTTATATCTTTTATCATTTTATCTCTTCTTTCTTTTTAATAATTTGTTAATATCACATTCTATTTTTTTAACAGTTTGGCCATCTGTTATTAACATTATATTAATAACAAACAGATTTGTCAAGGCCTTTTTAACAAAAAATTAAAAACATTTTATAAAAAGAGACTAAAACGCAATATTTTCCAAGGTAAAATAAGTGTTTAAACAATAATTAAATTATTTAAATAGTATTCCTGGTTATAAATATAAACTAATATCAAACATAATAAATCAACAATTTTAATCGTATATTTTTATCTTTTTTAGAAAAAAACAAGGTAATCTTTAAACAACCTTGTTTCTTTTATCTAAATTAATTTAGTCAATAACAATGTATTCTTTGTATATTTTTTTAATAAGATTATTATTTATAGAAAACATTATTATAATTTTTATCTTTTTATTTTGAACATTACTTCATATTTATCTTCTAATGCATATTCTTCGACATCAATGTTAAATCCCATATTTTCTAATTGAGTTGCTAATTGTCTGATCTTATCAATAGCTTCTCTAATATTTGCCCCATTAACATCTTCTTGTGAATTTGAATCTGATGTTTCTTCTTGTTTTGGCATTTCATTTACTGCAGATGGTTCAATATTTAAATTCACATTATTCATAGATACTGGTTCTGGTATTACTTCTGTATTCATAACATTACTATCCATTTGACTATTAATATCGTTATTGATGTTTGGAATATTTGTAGGATTTACACTAATATTTTGATTATCATTATTTACTGGTAACTCAACATTATATGTACTTTCTGTTTCATTAATTGGATTAACAGAAGTTTGAGGTTCTACCATTGAAATTGTTTGATTTTCTGGTGTTGGAATATCATTTTGCACATTATTTAAATCAAGATTAATAGGTGCGATTGGAGTTACTAATGTTTCTGCTTGTCTTGGTGTTTCATTTACTGATGCTGGTTCTGGTGTTACTTCTGTATTTATAACATTATTATCCATTTGACTATTAATACCGTTATCGATATTTGGAATATTTGTAGGATTTACACTAATATTTTGATTATCATTATTTAATTCTTGATTAATTGTATTAATAGGAGTTTCAACCATAGAATTATTAAATTCTAAATTAGATGATATCTCATTAATTGCATCATTATTTTGATAATCACCCATATTTGATACTGTTGGATTAACTTGTTCTGCCTTATTATCAATACTATTAGTATTATCAAATGCATTTGTATTATTTATAATATCATTATTGTCTTGTTTAAATTGATTATCCATTCCCTCATTCATAGCACGTTGTTTTGATAATTCAGTAGTAATATCTTCTGCTCTAGTTGGCTGATAACTATTATTAAAGAACGAATCAAAATTGAATGTACTTTTTTGTTGTTCTTCCTGTGGCATAAAATCAACATTAGCTTTAGTAGAATCAATATCTTCTACAAATGAAGAATTATTTGGTTCTAAATTGAAGAATTTATTTGTGTTTGTTGGCATATCAACTGTTGTTTGTTCATTATTTTGTTCAGCAGTAGTTGATACTTCTGATGTTGTTTCTTCTGTTTTATTTGCTCCACTAAGTAGTGAATCCATATCTACTTTAGGTTTATTATCTACATATATGTCTTGAGCTTGATTTTGAATTTTATCAACATCCATAAATCCTGGATTTATTGTCATATTTACATTATTTGGATTATCCATTATACTTCCTTGTTCTTCAACTGTATCATCTATTATTTGTGTATTTGGTATTAAATTATCATTATTAGGCATATTTTCTTCCTCCCTGTCATCATCAAAATCCAAAACCTCTATTTCATCCAATTTTGAATTTGATGTTTCTTTTATTTGTTCTATTTCTTTTATTTCTTGTTCAGCAGGTTTAGTTGCTTTTACTTTTTCTTCTGCTTCTTTGTTCTCTACTGGCCTAGTTTCTTTAAATTCTTCTTTTTTATGTTTTTGTCTAACTATATAATCATAAATAGCTTGATCTGTTTTTCTTACAGTAAGTCTTTCATCTATGATTCTTTTTAACATATGGTGTTGCCCTTCTTCATCTAATTTTAATAGTGATCTTGCATGTCGTTCAGATATTTTATGATATAAAAGAGCTTCTTGGACTTCATCAATCAAATTTAACAATCTCAATTTATTGGCAACTGTTGATTGATTTTTACCAAGTTTTTTTGCTAATTGTTCTTGAGTCATTCCCATATCTAATATCTTTTTATAAGAAACAGCCTCTTCAATTGCAGTTAAATCTTGACGTTGAACATTTTCTATAATTGCTACTTCTGCAGCATCTTTATCATTTAAATCTACTATTATTGCTGGTATAGTTGTTTTATTAGCAATAATACTAGCTTTATAACGTCTTTCACCTGCAATTATTTCATATTTATCACTTATTTTTCTTACTACAATAGGTTGTATAACGCCATATTCTTTTATAGATTCAGCTAATTCATTAATATTACGCTCACTAAAATTAATCCTAGGCTGAAACCTATTTGGTAGTATATCATCTATATCTAGTTCAAAAACCTTACCTTTATCCATACCAACACTCCTATTTTATTCTATATTTAGAATACTATATTTTGGGAAATAATTCAATCGTTTTTGGAAAATAATCTAAAATATTAATTAAATTAATTGAAAAATAAAAAAAACTAGTACTTTCAAGTACTAGATATTTTTAGTATTATCTAATTATTACAATGGTCTTTTCTTAATTTCAGCATAACTTCTAGGATATTTTAAACTTGTAGGTTTTGTTTTTTTGATTTTTAATATTGTCCTATTACTCTTTTCTATCGGTAATTGAAATTCTAATACATTTTCTAATTGACAAGATAATTTTTCAAATGCGTCATTACTAGAATTTATTTCCTCGGAAATATTACCTTTTAATGGAATAAAGTACCCATTTAATTTTACCATTGGAATTGTATACTCCATTATTATATTTAACCTTGCGACTGCACGTGCGGTTACTATATCATATTTTTCTCTGTGATTTTTAGCATATTCTTCTGCTCTAGCATGATATACTTCTATATCATTCAATTCTAATCGGGAAATAATTTCATTTAAAAATTTAACTCTCTTCTGCAAAGCATCAACAAGTGTAACTTTTAAATTAGGAAATAATATTTTTAATACCATCCCTGGAAAACCTGCTCCTGTACCTATATCGCATAAAGTGTTGACTTTAGTCAAATCTGTAACTTTATTCATTGTTGCACTATCATAAAAATGTTTTAACAAAACCTGATCATATTCGGTTATTGCGGTTAAATTTATTTTTTCATTCCATTCTTTTAATAATTCATAATATTTATTTAATTGATCCATTTGTTTTTGTGTTATTGTTACATTTATTTTTTTTAATTCTTCGATAAACTTATTTTGATCCATTTCGATACTCCTTTTTTAAATAAACCGATAAAATAGATATATCTGCTGGATTAACACCACTTATACGTAGCGCTTGAGCTAATGTTGTTGGTTTTATTTCATTTAATTTTTGTTTTGCTTCGCTGGCTAAATTTCCAATTGTATCATAATCGATATCATCTGGTATTTTCTTATTTTCCAAGTTTAACAATTTTTTCGCTTCACGATTGGCTTTTTTTATGTAACCTTCGTATTTTATATTAATTTCAACTTCTTTTTTTATTTCTTCTGGATAATCTACATCTATAAATGGATATAACATATCAATTGTTATCTCTTGACGTTTCAATAAATTATATAGTGTAATTCCATCCTTTAATGCTGGAGTATTCAATGTTTCTAAATATTCTGATACTTTCTTAGTTGGTGTTATTTTTACACTATTTAATTTATCTGTTAATTCCTTCATCATTTGCTTTTTGTGAACAAAGTCATTGTATCGTTTATCATCAATTAATCCTATCTGATGTCCATATTCTCTAAGTCTTATATCTGCATTATCATGCCTTAATAACAAACGGTATTCTGCACGTGAAGTCAATAATCTATATGGATCACGTACTCCTTTAGTTACTAAATCATCTATTAAAACACCTATATATGCTTCGTTCCTTTTTAAAATAAGTGGTTCTTTTCCTTGTATTTTCAATGATGCATTTATCCCAGCAATTAACCCTTGGCATGCTGCTTCTTCATATCCACTAGTACCGTTTATTTGGCCAGCTGTATATAAATTATTAATCAATTTAGTCTCGAGAGTCTGTTTTAATTGAGTTGGATAGATTGCATCATATTCAATGGCATATGCATACTTTAATATTTTTGCATTTTCTAATCCTGGTAAACTATGTACCATTTGTTCCTGTACATCATGTGGCATACTAGTTGAAAACCCTTGAATATAAATATCGTCATAATATAAGCTTTCTGGTTCCAAAAACAATTGATGACGTGGCTTATCTGAGAATCTAACTATCTTATCTTCTATTGAAGGACAATATCTTGGACCAACTCCTTCAATATCATCGAGACCTCCATACATACTTGATTTATTTAAATTTTCTTTTATTATTTCATGAGTTTTAGATGTTGTGTATACAAGATGACATGATATTTGATCATTAACATCATAATGTTCATTATCATCAAAGCTGAAAAACAATTCCTTATCTGATCCTTTTTCTTCTCTTGTTTTAGTAAAATCGATAGTATTTTTATCAATTCTTTGAGGTGTACCTGTCTTTAATCTAATAATTCTAAAACCTAATTTTTTTAGATTATCACTTAAATAATTACTTGGTTTTTCTCCATGTGGTCCTTCACGGTGACGAGTATTTCCCACAAGTATATCCGCTTTTAAATAAGTTCCCGTTGTAAGGATAACTGCCTTAGAATATATTTTCTCACCATTTTCTAATTCTACTCCTTCAACAGTATTTTCTCTTACTATTAAGTTTTCAACTAAATCTTCTTTTATTTCTAAATTTGTAACACTTTTTAATGTTTTCAACATTTCTTTTGGATATGTTATTTTATCAGCTTGCGCACGTAGTGCTTGAACGGATGGACCTTTAGAACTGTTTAACATTTTTATCTGTAGTTTTGACTTATCTGCATTTCGGCCCATTTCTCCACCTAGTGCGTCTATTTCTCTTACTACGATTCCTTTTGCACTTCCTCCAATACTAGGATTACAAGGCATATCAGCAATATTATTTATATTTCCAGTTATTAGTAAAGTTTTATTTCCCATACGTGAAGACGCTAAAGCTGCTTCACATCCTGCATGTCCTCCACCAACTACTATTACATCATATTCCATAATTCCACGTCCTTTTTACTTTGTATATTATACTAAAATATTACTTGTTATACAATAAAAAGAAGAGAAAATCTCTTCAACCTAGAGCAATATCCATAATCATCATAACTTCAAAGCCTATAATTGTAAATAGCGCCATCAAATCTTTTTTTTCATTAGTTTGGCTTTCTGGAACTAATTCCTCAATAACCACATAAATCATACATCCTGCTGCAAAACATAATAAAAGTGGTAATAAATATCTTATTTTTAATACCAATAATGCTCCTATTACTCCGGCAATTGGCTCCACAAGACCACTTAATTGTCCATACATAAATGATTTAAATCTGCTATAGCCTTCTCTTCTTAGAGGAAAAGAAACAGCACTACCCTCTGGGAAGTTTTGCAATCCTATTCCTATCGCAAGAGTGATAGCACTTGCTAAAGTAGCTCCTTCTAAACCATAAGCTAATGAACCGAAGGCGACACCTACTGCCATACCTTCAGGTATATTATGAAGTGTTATAGATACTATTAACATCATTGATCTTCTAAAACCATCTTCTACTTTATTATTATCATAACCTTTATATATGTTATCACTAATAAATAAGAATAATCCTCCAGATATAAAACCCGCTGTAGCTATTAACAACGAATTCAATTTTAAACTACTAGCCATTACTATACCTGGCATTATTAATGACCAAAAAGATGCTGCTATCATTACACCTGCTGCAAAACCCAACATTCCATCCATGAATGTCTTATTAATCTTCTTTGTTAAAAAAACTAGACTTGCACCTAGTGCAGTAATACTCCATGTAAATAACGTAGCAATCAATGCTTGAAATACATGGGGAATATTACTAAACCATTCAATCATATTTTACACCTTTATTTTCCTAAACAAAATTGACTAAATAGTTGATCAATTAACTCATCATTATAAGTTTCTCCTATTATTTCTCCTAGTAAACTCCATATATTCTTTAAATCTATTTCTAATATATCAATAGGCATATCGTCTAATAAACCTTTTTCTATATCTTTAACACTTGATAATGCTTTTCTAAGTATTGATATACTTCTAGCACTTGTTAAATATGTCATATCCTGAGTATTAATTTCTTCCATATTATATATTTTCTTAATTAAATGTTTTAATTCTTCAATACCTTTATTTTCAATAGCACTCATCAATACTATGTTATCTGTTTTTATAGATTTTAAATCTAGTTTATTAGGTAAATCTATTTTATTTACAATAACAACATAATTTTTATTATGTAATTTTTTCAATATATCTATAGATTCTTTATCTAATTCCTCGTTATTATTTAATACAAATAATACTAAATCAGATGTTTCGATTAATTCGATACTTTTATTAACACCAATACTTTCTACTATATCTTTTGTTTCACGTATTCCTGCTGTATCAATAATATTTAACATAAGTCCATCAAGATTAATCGTACCCTCTACAATATCTCTTGTTGTACCTTCTACATCTGTTACAATTGCTTTATTTTCACCTAACAATTTATTTAAGATACTACTCTTTCCTACATTTGGCTTTCCTATTATCGATACTTTAATTCCTTCGCTGATAAGTTTACCATTCTTACTTTCATTAAGTATCCTACTTATTGATTTTTTTAAATCATATATACTATCTTTTAACTTATCAGTAGTATACTGTTCAATATCCTCATACTCTGGATAATCTATATTAACCTCAATATTTGCTAATACTTCCAATATTTCTTGACGTAATTTTTTTATTAAATTAGATACTTTTCCATCAACTTGATTTAAAGCTAATTTAGAAGCTTGTTCTGTTTTAGAATTTATTAAATCCATAACACCTTCGGCCTCTATTAAATCTATACGCCCATTTAAAAATGCTCGTTTAGTAAACTCTCCAGGCTCTGCTAATCTACATCCTTTAGTTAGTAACAATTCTAACACCTTATTAGTAGTAGCAATACCACCATGACAATTTATTTCAACTATATCTTCCGTTGTAAATGTTTTTGGTGCTCTCATGACAGATACTAAAACTTCATCAACTATTTCTTCATTATCTATTATATGTCCATAATGAATTGTGTGACTAGCTACTTTACTTAAATTCTTTCCTTTAAATACTTCATTAACTATATCTATAGCATCTTCTCCACTTACTCTTACTATTGAAATAGCTCCAATTCCTAAAGCAGTTGATATTGCAGTTATAGTATCATTCATATTAATCACTTCCTTTTTTTATTTTTTCTTTTTACTCCAATATATTTTGGTAATTCTTTTGGACTTTTTAAAACATTCATTGATTTATACTTATCAACATATGTAACTATCCAACCCTCTCTATATTTAGGTGGAATTGGTGTTAACGGAAACATATGTCTTAATATTATATTTTCAATTTTTTTATTCATTAACTCTGGAAACTTTTCTCGTGCATTTAACATTGCATCACGAGCATGGGTAAAACCATGTTGATTAAAGAAACCTTTTTTACTTGGTGGAATCTGTAATTCTTTTCTTTGTTGATCAGTAAGTTGCCAAGGATACCTATAAAAATCGTGTAATAATCCCCCTATTGCAGCACTTTTATAGTCTAATCCTAACATCTTTGCTATTTTATATGAATTATAAGAAACTATAAGAGAATGCTCATAAACAGATTCTCTTTCATGATGCTTATACTCTTTTCTCTTAATAAATTCTGGATGTTCTAATATTGGTTTTACTATTTTTATATATTCTTTACTGAAATTCATTATCTCGCATCCCTTCGTATTGTATATTAATTAATTTTTGTTGTCAATAAAAGACTAAATATAAATTTAGTCCTATTTTTTGTAACTTATTACTACATATCTATTTGGCTCTTCACCAATGCTTTCGGTTTTTAAATCTTCATATTTATTAACAACATTATGAACAATTCTTCTTTGATATGAATTCATTGGATCTAATTTAACTTCTATATGATCTCTCAAAATACTTCTACAAATATTCTTTATTTCTCTTTCAAATCGTTTCTTTCTTTTTTCCTTGTAACCACAAACATCAATATTTATTTTAACATTAAAACCACTTTGAACACTTATTGATTGTCTCAATAAATTTTGAATTGCATTTAATGTTCTTCCGTCTTTACCAATTAAAATGGCATTATTTTCACATATTAAAGTTACATTTATTATTTGATCAGAAGTTCTAATTTCAGTTTTTATATCTAACCCCATTAAAGTACCTATTTGATTTATATAGTACTTTATAAAATCAACTAACTCCTTTTGAGTTAATACTTCAAGTTCAATTTTTGATGCTTTAAATAACTTACCAGCAATTTGTGTTTCTTTAACATAAATTTCTTCTTCGTTAACATTTAATTCTTCATAACACTTATTTAATGCATCTTCTTTTGTTTTTGCAACATATGAATGTTTAGATAATTTATTTGGCATCCTTTTTCCTCCTTACCCATAGATTTTGAGCTATAGTAAATACATTATTAACAATCCAATATATAGCTATTCCTGTTGGTAGTGTAATTGCAGCTATTCCCATAAACATAATCATCATATTCATCATAGTTTTCATCTGTGATTCTTGTTCCTTAGACATACTAGCACCGCTATTCAATTTCATACCATAATAACTAGCTACCACTACTAATATAATTATAATAACATAATATATTTTTCCTTGAGAAATTGCCATTCCAGGAGTCATTCCAAGTTTAATTCCATAAAAATTTTCTTCAAATATTGCTGGTAAACGATTTAATGACTCATAAAAAGCAAAGAATAATGGAATTTGAATAAGTGAAAATAAACATCCTGCCATTGGATTAATTCCATATTTCTTATAAATAAACATCATTTCTTGACTTTTTTTCATCATAGAATCTTGATCATTCTTATTTGCATATTTTTTTTCAAGTTTGTTAAGTTCTGGCTGAGCTTTTTTCATATTTTCAGATTGTAATGCTGCTTTTTTAGTGAAAGGCATTACTACTAATCTTATTAAAATCGTTGTAAATACTATTGACCATCCATATTTATTAAATAATCCTCCAATTTTTAAAATTAACCAAGCTAATGGTCTTATAAAAATTG
This sequence comes from uncultured Bacillota bacterium, assembly GCA_946540075.1. Taxonomy (GTDB): domain Bacteria; phylum Bacillota_I; class Bacilli_A; order RF39; family UBA660; genus CAMNHZ01. The sequence continues at coordinate 16,318 of CAMNHZ010000001.1, read as the reverse complement.
ATTCCCAGATTCCATTATATTTACTACCTACAACACTAAAATTGTTACAATCATCTAATTTTGATACTTTTACACCATTTTCTGTATATTTTTTTATTGTAGCCTTATCAGTTGGCTTACATAAAATATTCTTAGTTAATGTTTGACCTGTTATATCATTCTTTACTAATTTATTTTTTGAATCTTTTAATTGTACTGTACAACCAGTTAAAGCTAAAACTGTAATACATATCACAAATAATTTAATTATTTTCTTGTTCATATCTTTCTCCTTTTACTATGTCTATTCTTTCTAGAATTAAATTAAGCTCATTTTCCATTTCTTTATAAGAAAGCTCATTAATTCTTTTCTTAACTATTATAATACATTTGAAGCCATTTTTATATACTTTTTTATCTAAAATATTCTTTATTCTTCTTTTTATTTTATTTCTATAAACTGCTTTTCCAACTTTTTTACCAATAGATATCCCAAACTTATATATATCATCTGGCTTTGTATTTTCTTTATAAATAACATAATAATTCGATTTATAATATCGACAAGTTTTAATTATTCTACTATACTCACGATTTTCTTTTATAATATTAATCTTTTTCATATTTCACCCCATAATATTAAAAAAAGCCACTGAAAGCTCCAGTGGTTATTAATGTGATAAAACTTTACGACCTTTTCTTCTTCTACGTTTAATAATATTTGTATTCATACGTGCAAAGAATCCATGTTTTTTACTTCTTTTACGATTATTTGGTTGAAATGTTGTACCATTATTGCTTTTCATCTAATACACCTCCTGTAACAATTAAATCAATTTGCTTATATGATTATATAGAAAAAGTACTAATTTGTCAATTTATTTTTTATTTAAATTTTATTTATCAACAAAAAAGATAATAATCTTTTTATTTTTTCATTATTTTTCCACTGTGGGAAATAATTAATATTTTATATTATTATAATTATGCACAAATATTTCCCACAACTCAAATCTTTAATAAATATAAGTATTTCCCACTTTTCAACAATAATGTGGAAAACGTTTTAACACTGTGAAAATGTATTATTCTAATTTTCAACATTTTTGTTGATAATTTTATTTTTATTAGAATTATTAATACTTTGTGTTGTGGATAATGTTGTTAATATATTATTTTCCACATTTTTTGCTTGATTTTGCTTTTATTTTCACCAATTTTGGTGTAAAATATTGGTAAGTTCAGGGAAGTAGGTGGAAAAATGGATATTAATATTATATGGAAAAATTTTCTTGATAATATAAGTAAGAAAATTTCACCTATGTTATTTGAAACCTGGTTTTCGGAAACGAAGCTTCATTCACTAAATAATGGGGAAGCAACTATAGTTGTTCCTATGAATATTCAAAAAAAACATTTACAGGAACACTATAATGAATTAATAGAAGAAGTATTTACTGAAATTACTGAGTCTAATTTTAAAATGAATTATATAACGGAAGATGAACTTGAAGATTTAGAAAAAGTTAAAACTAAACAGGAAAAAATTGTTTCTCACAATACAAAAAAAACAGATTCTAATTTAATTTCAAAATATACCTTTGATAATTTCATAGTAGGGGAAAGCAATAAATTTGCTAAGGCTACCGCGCTTGCAGTTGCTGAAAAACCAGGTTTTATGTATAATCCATTATTCATTTATGGTAATAGTGGTTTGGGAAAAACGCACTTAATGCATGCAATCGGAAATTATGTTGTTGAACACACTGATAAAAATGTTTTATATGTTACATGTGAAAAATTTGTATCAGACTTTATTGGTATAAATAGAAAGAATAAAATTGAAAATAACATTGATAGTGTAGAAATTTTCAAAAGAAAATATAGAGATGTTGATATACTTATTATTGATGATATTCAATACTTAGGTAATGCTAATCAAACTCAACAAGAGTTTTTCAACACTTTCAATGATTTATATGGTAATAATAAACAAATAATAATATCTTCTGATAGATCACCAGACGATTTAAAACTATTAGAAGATAGATTGAGAACTAGATTTAATTGGGGATTAACTATTGATATTCTTCCACCTGATTTTGATCTAAGAATGGCTATTATTGATAAAAAAATAGAGGGAAATCTTTTATATAATAAATTTCCTAAAGATGTAAAAGAATATATAGCTAGTAATTGTACGGGTGATATTAGAAAACTGGAAGGTGCCATCACTAGAGTAGTTGCCTATGCTACTATGATGAGTGGTAGTGATATTACTTTAGATCTTGCTGTAGAAGCTCTAAAAGATTACTTTGTAAAAAGTATTATTTCCAAAAATAAGATCGATCAAGTTCAACAATTAGTAGCAAATTACTATAACATTTCCACTGAAGATTTAAAGAGTAAGAAAAGAAAAGCTACAATTGCCTTTCCACGACAAGTTGCAATGTATATATGCAGAACTGTTTTAGGAGAATCTTTCCCAAAAATCGGAATAGAATTCGGAGGAAAAGATCATACAACCGTTATGCATTCTGTGGATAAAATCAAAAAAGAGTTGAAAACTAATGAAATTCTAGAAATGGAAATTAACAAAATTGTTAACGAAATTAAATAAGTGTTGATAAAATTAACTTTATTAACAACTTATCAACATGTTAAAATTGTTATTTATCGTTGATAACAAAGGGTAAATTTAACTTTTCCACGTTATCCACTTTAATAATAAAAATACATATATAAATAATAAAAATTAAGGAGATAAATTATGAAACTAACTATTAAACAAACAAAATTATTTGAACATTTAAATTATGTAATAAGAGGTATTTCTAATAAAAATCTTATTCCTATATTAAACTGTATAAAATTTGAACTTACTAACGATGGTTTATATTTAACAAGTACTGATAATGAAATATCAATAAAAACATTTATTGATAAAAAAGATATTGAATCAATAGATAGACTAGGGGAAATAGTTGTATCAGGTCGTTATATATATGAAATAATAAGAAAACTTCCTAATGAAATAATTAATATAGAAGAAGTTGTTGATTCTAAAATATCAATATATACTGAAAATTCTTCATTTAATTTAAATTGTAATAATATAGGTGATTTTCCTAATATAATGATAGATGATAGTAAAAATCCATTTGGTGTAAAACAAAGAATATTTAAAAATATTATTAATCAAACTGCTTTTGCTACATCAACACAAGAATCAAGACCTGTATTAACTGGTATTAATTTTAAAATAGAACATGATACATTAGAATGTACCGCTACTGATTCTTATCGTTTAGCTAAAGCTAAAATAAAAATTAATACTGATCTTCCAGAAATTATTAATGTAATTATTCCTACTAAAAATTTATTAGAATTAATAAGATTATTTAATGATGATGAGGATTATATTAATATTCATGTATTTAATAATAAGGTTATATTTAAATTTGGATCTATTGTGTTTATAAGTAAATTAATAAATGGTTCTTATCCTGATACTTCTAAATTAATTCCTACAACTTTTGAAGTGACAATGAAAGTTAATCATAATGAATTCTTTGGAACTATTGATAGAGCTTCATTACTTACAAACGAAGCTGATAAAAATACTATTAAGTTGGATAATAAAGGAAACGAAATAACTATTTCTTCAAATATTCCAGAAATAGGTAATGTTGAGGAAAAGATGATTGTTTCTAAAGATAATGATCAAGATATAAGAATAGCATTTAGTTCAAAGTATATGCTTGATGCTTTAAAGGCTTTTGATTGTGAAGATGTAGAATTATTATTTAATGGAGAAGTAAGTCCTATAATTGTTAAAAATCCTAATACTGATAATTTAATTCAGTTAATTTTACCAATAAGAACATATTAAATTTGAAAAATTCACTAAAAAAAGTGAATTTTTTTTATTCTTCGACAAAATTCGACAAAATTCGACAAAAAAATGATTATAATATCATTATTGTTATTTGGCCGAATGACATAGAAAGGAGCAATTGTGATAGTAGAAGATTACCAAGTAAATGCACAAACATTGGCTGTTATTCCGTATGGAGATAATATGTCAAAAATTATTGAAAAAAATGCTATATTTTTTGTAAAAAAGAAAGCATTAAAAGTAATGGAAAATAGTTGTAAGTTTTTTGGTAGTTCATTAATAGGAAGATCTCAAGGAACAAAGGATATGATAGGTGTAAATTATAAATCACCAATAATAGTAGAAGAAACATGTCCTATAATAGTTTTTCCTACAGATTCACCTAGATCGTCAAATTGTAGTTGGATATGTTTAAAAAATATAGATAAATATACAATTAACGATAATATGGGTTCTAGAATAACCTTTAAAAATGGATATAATTTAGATGTTGATTTATCATATGGCTCATTAGATAACCAAGTTTTGAGAGCATCTAGACTATATCAAATTTTAACAGAGCGCAAAATGGTAAAAAACATCAATTTATGATGTTTTTTTCGTTTTTAGGCGCTTTTTTGTGGTATAATTAATATGAGGTATAGGAGTACCAAGTTAGCATTATTTTTCAAAATGACGCATAAAATCAAAAAATTGAAATAGGGTGATAGTATTTGTACCTAAAAAAACTAAAAATCCAGAATTTTAGAAACTATGATTTTTTAGAAGTTGATTTTAATGATGGTATTAACATCTTTTATGGTGAAAATGCACAAGGAAAAACCAATCTTTTAGAAAGTATATATGTTTTAGGATTGACTAAATCGCATCGTTCATTTATTGATGATAACCTTATAAAAAGTGGAGCAATGACTGCACATATTTCTGGTGAGTTAATTGTTAATAATTCAAAAAATTATCTTGAAATTGGATTTCAAAACAAGAAAAAGAAATTAAAATTGAATAATGACGAGATAAAAAAAGTTGGAAACTATATATCTAATATGGATATCATAATTTTTTATCCAGAAGATTTAGGTATTATTAAAGGTTCTCCAAGTGAACGTAGAAGGTTTTTGAACACTGAACTTAGTCAATTATATAATAATTATTATAATGTTTTTAATGATTATAAAAAATTATTGAGAATGCGAAATGATAGGTTAAAATACTTGAATCAGAGGCAAATAGCTGATGATAATTATCTTGATGTTATAACTGAATCATTGGTTGAAAAGTCTATTTTGATTTACAAAATGCGTAAGAAATTTATATCAGATCTTAATATAGAGGCTAAAAACATATTTGAAAAATTAACTAATATATCTGATTTTAGAATAGAATATGTATCAAATATATTAAAAGATGGTGAATTATCAAAGGATATAATAATTGAAAGATTATCTAAAATAAGATCTACCGAATTGAAACTTGGTTCAACATTAATTGGACCTCATCGAGATGATATTTCATTTTTTATTAAAGAAAAGGATTTAAAGAAGTATGGCTCTCAAGGACAGCAAAGATTATCCATTTTAACACTTAAATTAGCTGAGATAGAAATATTTAAAAAATATAAAGGTTATTATCCAATTCTTTTATTGGATGATGTGTTTAGTGAATTAGACGTCTCAAAACGTAATAATTTATTAGATTATCTTGAATCTAATATTCAAATATTTATAACAACTACAGATCTTAATAGTATAGATAAGAAAATTCTATCGAATGCAAGTTTATATAATATTTCAAATGGAAAAATTGTAAAAAAAGGAGATGGTAAACGTGAATGAAAATAATCAACATTATGATGCTTCAGATATTCAAGTATTAGAAGGACTAGAAGCAGTAAGAAAAAGACCAGGTATGTATATAGGTACAACCGATGTAAAAGGGTTACATCATTTGGTTTGGGAAATAGTTGATAACTCAATTGATGAAGCATTAGCTGGTTATTGTAATAATATTGAGATAGTAATCAATAAAGATAATTCAATAACAGTAAAGGATAACGGACGTGGTATCCCGGTAGGAATTCATGCTAAAACCGGAATTTCAACTGTTGAAACAGTTTATACTGTTTTGCATGCAGGAGGAAAATTTGGTGGAGGAGGATACAAAGTATCTGGAGGACTTCACGGAGTTGGAGCATCAGTAGTAAATGCTTTATCAAAATGGGTTATAGTAAGAGTATATAAAGATGGTAATGTTTATGAGGCTAAGTTTGAAAATGGTGGAAAAACAGTTCAAAAACTTACAGTTATTGATACGTGTAGTAAGGAAAGAACTGGTACAACAGTAACTTTCAAACCAGATTCAGAAATATTTGATACTGATATTTATGACTACGAGACTTTAAAAGTAAGAACAAGAGAACTAGCATTTTTAAATCAGGGATTAAAATTAACACTAAGAGATGATAGAGATAATGAAGATACAACTGGTGAAACTTTTTACTACGAAGGTGGTATTAGTGAATATGTAAGATATATAAATCAAAATAAAAAGCCAATTCATGATCATATTATTCATTTAAATGGTGAAGAAGATGGAATAATGTTTGAAGTTGCTTTACAATACACATCTGATGAAAATACTCGAATTTATTCTTTTGTTAATAATATTAATACGCACGATGGAGGAACACACGAAGAAGGTGTTAGAAGAGCTTTAACTCGTGTTATTAACAATTATGCACGAAAAAATAACATTTTGAAGGAAAAAGATGCTTCTTTAACAGGAGATGACGTTAAAGAAGGTTTAACAATGATAGTATCATGTAAACATCCAAATCCACAGTTTGAAGGTCAAACAAAAGGTAGATTAGGAAACTCTGAAGTTAGAAAATTAGCTGATAATGTATTTGCTGAGGGATTTGAACGCTTTTTAATGGAAAATCCTGATAACGCTCGAACAATTGTAGATAAATCAATATTAGCTGCACGAGCAAGAGTGGCTGCTAAAAGAGCACGTGAAATAACAAGAAAAAGTGAGATGGGTCACACTAATTTCTTCGGAAAATTATGTGATTGTGCCAGCAAAGATCCTAAAGTATCAGAGATATTTATAGTCGAAGGGGATTCAGCTGGAGGATCAGCAAAACAAGGAAGAGATACTATGACACAGGCTATTCTACCATTAAGAGGAAAAATATTAAACGTTGAAAAAGCAAGAATGGATAGAGCTTTAGCTAATGAAGAAATTAGAAGTATAATAACTGCATTTGGTACAGGAATTGGTGAAGAGTTTGATTTATCAAAGCTTCGTTACGATAAAATTATAATCATGACCGATGCCGATGTTGATGGTTCACATATTAGAGTTTTATTACTAACTTTATTCTATCGTTTCTTTAGACCAATAGTAGAAGCAGGTCATGTTTATGCAGCTCAACCACCATTATTTAGAATTATGCATGGTAAAACTAGAAAATATGTGTTGAATGATAATGAAAAGAATCAATATTTAGCTAGTTTATCTGAGACAGTAAGAGATCGTGCTGAGATTGCTCGTATGAAAGGTCTTGGAGAAATGGACGCAGAAGAATTAAACGAAACAACTATGAATATTGAAAAACGTGTATTAAGGAAGATTACTGTTGATGATTGTGTAGCTGCTGATGCAATATTCGAGAGATTAATGGGTGATGAAGTAGAACCTAGAAGAAACTTTATAGAGGAAAACGCTAGATTTGTTGAAAATCTTGATATATAGGAGGTGAAAAAATGGAAGAAGAAAATAAGAATTTAGAAACTGAATTAGATAATAATAAAATGGAAACAAATGAATTTAATGGTTATTTTCATGAACGAGATAGTTTATCTGAGAATAACATTGTAGATGAGGTAAAAACTTCGTTTTTGGAATATTCCATGAGTGTTATTACATCTCGTGCGTTGCCTGATTTAAGAGATGGATTAAAACCTGTTCATAGACGTATTTTATGGAGCATGTATAAGTCAGGTTATACTCCTGATAAACCTCATAGAAAGTCTGCTAAAACAGTTGGTGAAGTTATGGGTAATTACCATCCACATGGAGATTCATCTATTTATGAAGCAATGGTTAGAATGGCACAAAATTTTAATCAAAGATATCTGCTTATAGACGGACACGGAAACTTTGGTAATATTGAAGGTGACGGAGCAGCCGCAATGCGTTATACAGAATCAAGATTATCAAAAATTTCATTAGAATTATTACGTGATATAAATAAAGAAACTGTTGATATGACTTTAAATTTTGATGAAACACAAAATGAACCAACAGTCTTACCATCACGCTTTCCTAATATTTTAGTCAATGGAACAATGGGAATAGCTGTTGGTATGGCAACAAATATTCCGCCACATAATTTAGGTGAAGTTATTGATGGATGTATAGCTTATATTGATAATCCAGATATAGATACCTTAGGATTAATGAATTATATAAAAGGACCAGATTTCCCAACAGGTGCTGTTATACTAGGAAATAGCGGAATAAAAAAAGCATATGAAACTGGTAGGGGAACTATTACAATTCGCAGTAGAGCTAGAATTGAAGAGAAAAAAGGAAGAAATTATATAATCATCGATGAAATTCCATATGGGATAAATGCTTTAGAATTAAAGAACAAAGTGGCAGAATTAGTTCATAATAAAGTAATAGATGGTATATCAGATTATCATACAGATTTAAAAGATGGTATAAAAATAACAATTACTTTAAAGAAAGATGCTAATGCTCAGGTTATTCTTAATAATTTATACAAACATACTCAATTTCAAACAAATTATGGAATAATTCTATTAATGCTTGATAATGGTGTTCCAAGAACACTAGGATTAAAAGATATAATCTCTAAATATGTTGATCATCAAAAGGAAGTAATTATAAGACGTACAAGATATGATCTAAAAAAGGCAGAGGAAAGAGTTCATATTTTAGAAGGATTAAAGATAGCATTGGATAATATTGATGCTGTTATTAAGATTATAAGAGGTGCTGAAACAGATTTAGAAGCAAAAGAAAAATTAATGAGCAAATATGGACTTTCTGAAATTCAAGCTAAATCTATTTTAGAATTAAGACTTCGTAGATTAACAGGATTAGAAAGAGAAAAAATTGAATCTGAATTAAATGATTTACTTGAAAAGATAGTTGAATTAAAAGAAATTCTTGCTTCAGAAGCAAAAGTATTAGAAATAATCAAACAAGAATTACTTGAAATCAAAAATAAATATGCAGATGATCGTCGCACATCAATAGATATGACTGCAATAGATTATATAGAAGACGAATCATTAATTCCAATAGAGGATATTGTTGTTTCTTTAACAAATAAAGGATATATAAAGAGAATGAATAGTGAAAATTATCGTACTCAGAATCGTGGAGGAGTAGGAATTAAAGGTATGTCTACTAATGAGGAAGATTATGTTGAAAAGATGCTTTCAATGACAACTCATGACTATATAATGTTCTTTACAAATAAAGGAAAAGTATATCGTATGAAAGGATATGAAGTACCATTATTTAGTAGACAATCTAAAGGATTACCAGTCATTAATTTGTTACCTCTAGAGAAAGATGAAAGAATTAATACGTTATTGAAAGTAGAAAATGAAGATCCTTCAGAATTTATTGTATTTTGTACACAAAATGGTACAGTAAAACGTACAAGAATAAAAGAATTTGAAAATATAAGAACAACAGGTAAAATTGCAATAAAATTAAAGGATGATGATGAATTAATTTCAGTTAAAAAGACTTCAGGAAATAACGAAATATTGATAGCTGCTAGTAATGGTAGAATGATAAGATTTAATGAAAGTGAAATAAGAATTATGGGAAGAACTGCTACTGGTGTTAAAGGTATCGAACTTAGCGGAAGTAAGTGTGTTGGATGTGAAATAGCAGAACAAGATCAAAAAGTACTAGTAGTAACAGAAAAAGGTTATGGTAAAAAAACAAACATTGATGAATATCGTTTAACTCATAGAGGCAGCAAAGGAGTAAAAGCACTTAATATTACTGAAAAGAACGGAACAATTGTTGCCTTTAAACTTGTAACTGGTGATGAAGATATGATGTTAATAACTAATAATGGTATAATTATTAGAATAAATTTAGGTCAGGTATCTCAAACAGGAAGAGTGGCTCAAGGTGTAAAATTGATAAATCTTAAAGAAAATCAAAATGTAAGTACGATAACTATTATCGAAAATGAAGAGGAATCTGATTAAAAAGATTCTTCTTTTTTTATAGCCATCAAACAGAGATTATTTCCTGAACAATGTTTCACGTGAAACATAAGCAAAAAAAACAATTAGTAAGATTTAAAAAAGTATTAATGTTTCACGTGAAACATTAACAAAAAAATAAGTATTACGAAATTATAAAAACAAACCTAACAATGTTTCACGTGAAACATTGTATCAAAAACAACAAAAAGTCGTTTAAAATCAATATAATTTCATTGCATTTAAACATAAAATGTTGTATATTAACTATGACGCAACAATAATGTTTGAATCAGGTCAGAGTCGGAAGACAGCATCCTTAAGAATCTCTTATTGTGTGCGTCATTTTTAATGGTGATAATATGATAGAAGAAAAATATATGATCGAAGCTATAAAAGAAGCAAAAAAAGCATTAAAGAATGGTGATGTTCCAGTTGGTGCTGTTATAGTTTATGATAATAAAATAATTGCTAAAGCATGTAATCAAAAAGAAATGAATAAATCAGCTATTTCCCACGCGGAAATTATAGCAATTGATGAAGCTTGTAAAAAACTAAACACATGGCATTTAACTGATTGCGAAATATATGTAACTATGGAACCTTGTATAATGTGCATGGGAGCAATCATGGAATCGAGAATAAAAAAAATAGTTTATGGGGTTGCAAATGAAAAATTTGGGTTAATGTCGAATTTAAAAAATGATTCAAGTATTAAGAGTAGGATATTAAAAAATAGAGTAGTGGTAAACATGGAAAATAATGATATAAAACAAATGTTAAGACAATTTTTTGAAATAAAAAGAATATGATATATTCTTTTTATTTTATTGATAAAATGATATAATAATATATATTGGATTGGATGGTGAAAATATGTATGTAGCACTTTATAGAAAATATCGACCAGATTCATTAAATGATGTGGTTGGTCAAGAAAAGATAGTAAAAACATTGATTAATGAAATTAAAAACAACAAATTATCACATGCATATTTATTTGCTGGTCCAAGGGGGACTGGAAAAACAAGTGTAGCTAAAATTTTAGCTAAAATAGTTAATTGCAAAAATGTTGAGAATGGTGAGGCATGTAACAAATGTGTTAATTGTACGCAATTTAATAATAATCAAATGACTGATGTTATTGAAATAGATGCAGCATCTAATAATGGTGTTGATGAGATTAGAGCATTGAAATCAAAAGTAAATCTAGTTCCAACTCTTGGGAAATACAAAATTTATATCATTGATGAAGTTCATATGTTAACTGTTGGTGCATTCAACGCACTATTAAAAACATTGGAGGAACCACCAAGTCATGCAATTTTTATTCTAGCAACTACGGATCCTCATAAAATTCCAATAACAATACTTTCAAGATGTCAAAGATTTGATTTCGAAAAAATTAAAGACACTGATATAGTAAGTCGTTTAGATTATATTGTTAATAATGAAAACATAAAAATTGAAAAAGAAGCATTATTTGAAATTGCAAAACTTTCAGATGGTGGAATGAGAGATTCTATAAGTATGCTTGATCAATTGATATCATATAATAATGAATTAATAACAATAAATGATATCCATGAATTAAATGGGACATTATCTGTTGATAATTTATTGGAATTTATATCATTATTAGTTAATAATAATTTAAATAAAGTGTTAGATACAATTGATGAATTAAATAGTAAGGGAAAGAATCTTTATAAAATATCTGAAGAATTATTAGTTCAACTCAAAAATATTTTAATATATAAGCAAACTACTAATTATTTCCTGGAAAATAATATAACAAAAATTTATGAAAAAATTTCCAAGGAAATAACTAACGATAATTTATATAATATGATATTAGATTTGAATAAAACATTAAATGAAATGAAAATGTCAACGAATCCTAAATTACTATTGGAATTATATTGTTTAAAAAATAGTATGAATAAGATGGATAATTTGACAGTTTCAGAAGAGAAAAATGTCAAAAAGACAATTGTTAATGTAAAAAAGACACAAAATAATAGTAAGGTAACTAAACCTGATATTAAGGTTGAAAATACAACTGAAAAGAAACAAATTAAAGATGATGTATATTTACAAAAACTTTATAATTTTAGAGATATAAGGATAAATAATTCTTTATCAAAATTAGATAAGAGTATAATGAAAGAAATTCAGAAATATGATGATATCATTAGAAATTATATTTTGAATGAAAAATATAATCCAATAGCTTCTTTATTACTTGATGGTGTAAGAAAGGCTTCGGGAAATAATATCGTTGTCTATGTTTATAAGACAGAAACAGAAGCTATAAACTTTAATGAAAAGATTTTAGAAATAGAAGAATTTCTAGAGATTGTAACTAATAAGAATATTAAGGTTGTCGCAACAGACTTATCATCATGGGAAATAATTAAAAATGAATTTAATTCTAAATCTAAAAAATATTCTTATATAGAGGAACCAAACCTAAAAGAAATTATAGAATCTCAAAATAAGCCAGATAATGAACAAAACATCAATGAATTTAATAATATTTTTGGAAATATTATAGAGTATGAATAAAATAGAAAAGAGGAATAAAAAATGAATATGCAAGCTATGCTTAAACAAGCACAAAAATTACAAAAAGATATGATGAATACTAAAAAGGAAATAGATGAAAAAGTATTCACAGGAAAGTCTTCGATTGTTAGTGTAGAAGTAATGGGAAATAAAAAAATCAAATCAGTTAAGATAACAGAAGAAAAATTAGAAAAAGAAGATATTGAATTATTGGAGGATATGATTGTTGTAGCTATTAATGATGCCTTTAATCAAATTGATTCTGAAACAGAAGCAAAAATGGGAAAATATACACAAGGAATGCCAGGATTATTTTAATTATGAACTATCCTACGACGATAAAAAATTTAATAGACTGCTATAAAAAGTTACCAGGTATTGGGGCTAAAACTGCCGAACGCCTTGCATTAGCATCTATGGAAATGGATCAAGATGCTATTGATTTATTTTCTAAATCTTTAGTTGATATAAAAACCAAAATTAAACATTGCACTATATGTAACAATTTATCCGAAACAGAAAAATGTTTAATATGTACAGATAATATGAGAAATAAGTCTATTGTTTGTGTGGTTGAAGATCCTAAAAATATAATAGCTATAGAAAAAATAGGAACATATAATGGTACTTATCATGTTTTAAACGGTTTAATATCACCTTTGGATGGTATAAATCCAGAAGATGTTAATATTTCTACATTACTAGATAGAATTGACAAAGAGAATATTAAAGAGGTTATACTTGCTTTAAAACCTAATATTGAGGGAGAGACAACAGCTTTATATATTAATAGAAAATTAAAAGATAAAAATGTTGTTGTCACAAAAATAGCTCATGGAATACCATTAGGTGCAGATATGGAGTATATTGATACTTTAACACTTAGTATGGCTCTAGATGACAGAAAAAAGATTTCATGAAATAAGAAAAACAACATATTATTTTGTAAGGTGATCTAGATGCTAAACACTATTATTGATGTTATAAAAAAAATATTGGTAAGTGCTTTTATAATATACGGATATAATGTGTTAGTTGTACCATTAAATTTAAATATTCCGATAAATATAATTACAATATTAATGATAACTATATTTGGAATCCCATCCTTATTTAGTTTTTCAATAATATTGTTATTAGTATATTAAGAAGGTGAAATGTATGTTAGATGATTATAGAAAAGATCAGAGTATTGCTTATAAAATATTAACATCAGCAGTTGATAACAACAAATTATCACATGCATATCTTTTTGAAACTAATAATTATACGTCTTCTAAGAATTTTATAATGGCATTTGTAAAATATATCTTATGCCCAGAACATCATAAAACAAAAGAGGAAGCAAATAATTGTAATGTTTGTAAGAGAATTGATAATGGTAACTATACTGAATTAAAAATCATATTTCCTGATGGAATGTGGATTAAAAAAGATCAAATAGAAGAATTGCAAAGAGAATTTGAAACAAAAGCTGTAGAATCAAATAAGAAAGTATATATAATATTTGAAGCAGATAAATTAAATAATTACGCTGCAAATGCTTTACTTAAATTTTTAGAAGAACCAGAATCTGGTATAATTGCTATACTTGTAACAAATAACAAAAATCTTGTATTGAGAACAATTCAATCAAGATGTCAAATTATTTCTTTGCAAAATGATAGTGTTACTGATAATAAAAATTTATTAATAAATGAAAAATTTAGACAAGCTCTAATACATATCAATAATAATTATAGTGAATATATAGAAACAGAAAAATTTTCAGATTTGATCAATGAAACTATTAATTTTTTGTTAGGATATGAAGAAAAAGAATTATCGATGATTGCTAATACAAGTAATATAAATTTAGTTATAGGCAATGATAAAAACACATTTGAGTTATTTTTAGCAATAATGGTATTGATATATCAAGATTTAATTAATTTTAAACTTAATAGACAATTAAATGTGCTATCTAGTGATTTTGAATATATAAATAAATTTGATAATTTATTAATAACTACGATATGTAATAGAATAAATATAATTGAACAAATAAAAAACAATATTAAAATAAATGCAAATATTAATCTTTTGCTTGATAAACTAATAATTATGTTTTCTAAGGAGGAAGTGTAATGGATAAAAATATAGTTGGTATTTCATTTGATAATAACAATCGTTTATCTTACTTTCTTACCAATGATTTAACTTTGAAAAAGGATTCAAATGTAATTGTTGAAACAGAAAAAGGTCAACAATATGGGAAAGTAAAGACAGAAGTTATCAAATTGGCTGATAATACTAAATTATCTGATTTGAATGAAGTAGTAAGATTGGCAACAAAAAAAGATTATCAAAAGCATAAAAAGAATTTAGAGGATGCAGAAAAGGCATTACAAAAATGCAAAAGTATTTCAAAAAAAATGAATATCAAAATGCAAGTTTTAGACGCCACGTATACCTTTAACCGAGAACAATTATTATTTAGATTTTTAGCTGATACTAGAATAGATTTTAGAGATCTAGCTAAAAAATTGGCTTCAATATATAAAACGAGAATTGAATTAAGACAAATTGGAGTTCGTGATAAAGCAAGAGAAATTGGCGGAATTGGGGTTTGTGGACAAGTATTGTGTTGCTCTAGATTTATGAATACTTTTGCGCCAGTTTCAATAAATATGGCCAAGGATCAAAACTTATCTTTAAATCCTAATAAAATTAATGGTTCATGTGGTAGATTACTTTGTTGTTTGAAGTACGAGGATGAATGTTATAAAAGATGTCAAAAAGGTCTTCCAAAAATTGGAGATACAGTAAAAATAAAAGAAGGAACCGGTGTGGTTAAAGAAGTAAATGTATTAAAGAGAAAGTATTATGTTGATATTCCACAAATTGGATTAATTGAGGTTATAGATGATAGTATTAAATGATTTATTGGATTATAATAATTTAAAAATATATCAAGATACAGAAATGTTTAACTTTTCATTGGATTCTGTTTTGCTTGCAAATTTTGTAACAATAAATAAATCAGTAAAGAAAATTCTCGATATAGGAACAGGAAATGCTCCTATCCCGTTAATACTTACAACAAAAACTAACAGTAAAATAGATGCAATCGAATTACAAAAAAAGTCATATGAATTAGCTAAAAAGAGTATAGAATATAACAAATTAGATAGTAGAATACATTTGATAAATGATGATATTAATATATATTATAATAGTATAAATTCAGACACATATGATGTGATAACATGTAATCCACCTTTTTTTAAGATTGAAGATAGTTCTAAGAAAAATCTTTCAGAGGCAAAAAAAATTGCTAGGCATGAATTTACTCTTAAGTTGGAAAATATATTTATTATAAGTAAAAAAATACTTAAGAATAATGGTAGAATTGCAATAGTTCACCGACCAGAGAGAATGATAGAAATAATAGAATTAATGAAAGAAAATGGAATTGAACCTAAACGATTGCAATTTGTATATCCTAAAGAAAATTTAGATGCAAAGATGATATTAATTGAAGGTGTTAAAAGTGGTAAAAAGGGATTAAAAGTATTAAGTCCTATTTATGTTCATAATGAAGATGGTTCTTACACAAAAACAATATTGG